>CACAUH010000061.1 GCA_902535565.1 uncultured Bacteroidota bacterium
AAACCCCGATGCTAAAATTGTACCGTTTTGGATGTCGGGCGAATCCATGGCTCTAATTTCAAAACCCAGAGCAACAGTTGGCTCTGAAAACGTCCGGACTTTGGTTCCAGTTAGAAAACCAGATTCGGTGACTGTGAAGGTTTGACCGCTGCTCGGAAAGGCTGCGAGTCCACTGTCAAAAAAACCGCTGGTGGGATAGGTGGACAAGCCCACTTGACCTTCACACAGTTCAAGGCAATAGGCACCTTCGATTCCCGTTGTCCCGCCTATGCAGCCACAAGAAGGTGATAAGGTTGCATTTCCCCCGCAGATGCCCGCGCAGTCGACGTTGTAGAGACAGCTTCCGTCTTCAAGAATTGCGCTTGGCGCATAATTACATGCTTCAGAGTCGGTGCAACCATGACAACTTTCGATGGTTATTCCAGTATTTCCACCAATGCATCCGCATCCATCGTAAACCTCAGCTGTTCCTGCGCAGTCGCCGTTGCAATCTATTTCTGCACAACTTCCATCGTCCATGTTGGCTAGCTGATCATAATTACATGCTTCGCTGTCCATGCAGCCCCAAATCAATTCACCTGGTTCGCCTGCCCGATAGACGATTCTAAAGGCCAAGTCATCATTGGATGCCGTTTCATTCCAAATGAGTCCTTGTCCATCAGGATAGGATGCTGTGCATGATTGATTGGCTCCACCCTCCGTGAAGACGATGCTGTATGAGAAGCCCCCTTGCAGTGGAGTTTCCGAAAAAGTAAAAGTATGCCACCCATCAGGAGCGGATGGACATGCGACCGCTGTCCCAGAGCGCCCCGAAGCACCTTCTATTTGGCCAGCCAAGGGACCATCCTCTCTGCGCAATTCAATGGATTGACTTGCTGTCAGGTCCAGATTAAAACTCGTTGAGGTCAAAAATCCATCTTCGCTCACGTAAAAAGTCTGCCCGAATAAGTCGGATGAACAGGTCGAGGCGTCATTGGCAATGAGCAACTGTAGTTCTCCATTGACACATTGCTCCTCAGGAATGCCCGTTTCGCCCCCAATACAGCCGCATTCAGGGTCGAGCGTTGCACTTCCACCACAGTCGCCATGGCAATCCAAAAACAAACAGTTTCCATCATGTACTTCCGCGTCGGCATCGTAATTGCAGGCTGTATCATCCATGCAACCGAACGTGTTGGCCCCTGGGCATGTGAAAATGGCCATGGCCAAATCTGCATTTTCGTTGGCGTTGGTTTCCGTAAAGGCATGCCCGCCTGCGTAATCTGGAGAGCATGTGGCGAGGGCAACTCCGTCAATCAATTCCATTGTGTATTGAACTCCACTCTGAACGAAAACATCATCAAAATTGAATGTGACGCAGTTGTATCCATTTAGATTGGAAAAAGTCAGGCAATTCGACAGGCCATCGCATGTGGCGGGAATCAATTGACTTGTTCCCAAAATTTCTCCGGCATTCCAGTCGGACGCACCGCCTTCTGCACACGGGTCTGAAGAGACGTGTCGTCGGAGCACCAATTGTGCATCTGTTGCGCAGCAGACTTTGAGCTCAATTTGTTTGATCGTTCCTGTGGTTTCTGCAGTAAAACTCTGGCCGGAAAGCAAGCCTGGGCTGCATGCTGCGGAGTTTGTAGAGATGACATCGGTCAGGCAGTCGTCGATGCAAGCGTTTTCATGAAACTCGGTGTTGCCTCCGACGCATTCGCCGCAATCGGATTGAATCGCTGTTCCCCCGCAGTCTCCATTGCAGTCTAGGTAGAGACAAGTGTTGTCATCCACCGTTGCGTTTAGATCGAAATTGCACGCTTCGCTGTCTGTGCAACCAAAGCAGGATCCGGCGTCATCTTCGGAAGGGAGACATCCACAATTGGCATCGAGGAAAGCTGAACCTCCGCAGACATTGAAACAATCCAGTTGGGAGCAGGTCCCGTCGTCATAATCAGCGGAAGGGTTGAAATTGCATGCAGAAGATTCGGTGCAGCCGAAAATCAGGGTCTCGTCAGGGCAATGGTTTACCTCAAAGACAAGGTCGTGTTCGGGGTAAACTATCGAAGTGCTGTACGCCTGTCCATCGGGATAGGACAAGTTGCACCCACTTGCTGCTGCTCCTTCAACCAGATGCATGATGTATGTAGTTCCTCCAACAAGGGCCAAGTTGGAGAACTCGAATGTGTGTTCAATGTAGGAGGTGAATCCATTGTTACTCACGAGGCATACCGACGCGTTGGTTGATGCGCTGTGGATAGCATTGGCTTCGCCAATAATGTTCCCTTGATTCCATTCATCATTGTTTCCGTTGAATGAGCGTATGACCAGTCGATTGTCTGTGCCGGTGCAGACGGCCAGTGTAATCGAATGAAGTATTCCGGTTTGCTGCACCGAGAATGATTGGCCCGTCAGTAGTCCTAAACCACAAGGTTGTTCGTAGAATGAGACCCTTTCTTGGTCGGGACAGATATTACAAATTGTAATGTCCAGACCTGTGTTGCCACCTATGCAAGTACCACAGGAAGCCTCATAGGCGGTTCCCCCACAATCTCCGTGACAATCTTCTTGCAGGCATGAGCCGTCATCTGTAATCGCGGTGTCTAGTTCCTCACTGGGGTCGATGCCCTGTTTCATCATCTCAACGCGTCCGGCGTGAATGTCAAAACCGATGACGCGGATGTGCCGGGCAAAGGCAAGCGCAATGGGCAGGCCGACATAACCCAGGCCAATGACAGCCAGTGTGGCGTCTTGATCCAACAGCCGTTGGTGGAGATCAGGTTGGCTCATGATGGTGATATATTGGACGGACTTCGCCGTCTTGAAGGACATAGCATTCGCCTGACTCAGGGCATGTCGCTTGGTTGTTGGCGTCAAATTCGAGCCGATGCCCAAAGGCACTCATCCAACCGACTTGACGGGCCGGATTGCCGAGCACAAGGGCGTATGGGGAGACGTTCTTCGTCACCACAGCCCCCGCTCCCACAAAGGAGAAAGGACCGATGTCGTGGCCACATACAATGGTGGCATTGGCCCCGATGGACGCGCCTTGGCCCACTCGCGTTGTGGTGTGTTGGTCCCTCCGAACCACGGCACTGCGGGGGTTGCTGACATTGGTGAAAACGCAACTCGGGCCGAGAAACACATCGTCGTCGCACACGACTCCCGAGTAAAGACTCACGTTGTTCTGGACCTTGCAATTCCGGCCGAGTTTGACACCAGGGCTGATGACCACATTTTGGCCGATGTTGCAGCGTTCCCCGAGGATGGCACCGGGCATGATGTGGCTGAAGTGCCAGATTTTAGTGCCGGCGCCAATTGCACAGCCTTCGTCGATCACCGCCGTTTCGTGCGCAAACCAATCGTGTTGTCCAGCGTCGCCCATCATTTTCTGTAGGATGTGAAATCCTTGTGTTCGGTTTTCCTCAGGTCTTTCTCGGAAAGGCCCTTGAAGTATTCATAGGTGATGGCCAATCCCTCAGACCGTCCCACTTTTGGCTCCCAACCAAGAAGGTTCTTTGCCCTTGAGATATCAGGTCGTCGTTGCTTCGGGTCGTCCGTTGGAAGCGGTTTGAAGATGACCTTTTGGTCGGTTCCTGTCAGGGAAATGATTTCCTCTGCAAAATCCGCGATGCTGATTTCGTCTGGGTTTCCCACATTGACTGGACGAGATTCGTCGGACAGCAGCAGCCGATGGATGCCCTCAACCAGGTCGTCCACATAGCAGAAGCTCCGCGTTTGACTTCCGTCTCCGAAGACAGTCAGGTCCTCTCCTCTCAAGGCTTGGCCGATGAAGGCGGGCAGAACACGTCCATCGTTCAGCCGCATGCGAGGTCCGTATGTGTTGAATATGCGTACGATGCGTGTTTCGAGACCGTGAAAGCTGTGGTAGGCCATGGTCATTGCCTCCTGGAATCGCTTCGCTTCATCATAGACACCTCTAGGTCCCACGGGGTTCACGTGTCCCCAGTATTCTTCGTGCTGGGGGTGAACCTCAGGGTCGCCATAGACCTCGCTTGTGCTCGCGATGAGCATGCGGGCTCCCTTGGCGCGGGCCAGACCCAGGCAGTTGTGCGCCCCTAGTGATCCCACTTTCAGCGTCTGGATGGGGATTTTGAGGTAGTCAATCGGGCTGGCCGGAGAGGCAAAGTGCAGGATGAAGTCGAGGTCTCCCTTGACGTGGATGAACTGGCTGACATCGTGGTGGTGGAACTCGAAACGGTCGAGTCCCATCAGGTGCTCGATGTTTCTCAAGTCACCTGTGATGAGGTTGTCCATCCCCAACACATGGTGGCCCTCAGCGATGAATCGATCGCAGAGGTGAGAGCCCAGAAAACCCGCTGCACCGGTAATCAGAACGCGTTTCATTTCTCGTGTGATCCGCGACGTCCGATGGACGTGTATTCCCAACCGCGCTCGGCCATGTCCCCGACATCGTACAGGTTTCTTCCGTCAAACACGATGGGGTTGTTCAGCGCGTTTTTCATCCGGTCGAAATCCGGAGTCCGGAACACCTGCCATTCAGTGCAAATGAGCAGTGCATCTGCACCAGACAAGGCTGCATAGGAGTTCTCCGCAAACTCTATTCGGTTGCCTACTCGGCCGCGAACGTTGTCCATGGCTTCCGGGTCAAATGCACACACCGTGGCCCCCGCGTCGAGCAGTTTTTCGATCATGTACAGTGCCGGTGCTTCTCTGATGTCGTCCGTCTCCGGCTTGAAGGCCAAGCCCCAAAGGGCGATTCTAACACCGTTGAGGTCTCCGTTAAACCGCTTCAGGATGGGGTCGAACAGAACGGTTTTTTGGGCCTCGTTGACTTCCATCACACTGGTGAGGATTTCAAACTTGTGATTCGCCTCACGTCCGCTTCGGTGAAGGGCCTGAACGTCCTTGGGGAAACAACTTCCACCGTATCCGATTCCGGGAAAAAGGAAACGCGGTCCGATTCGTGTGTCCGTGCCGATTCCGCGGCGCACCTTGTCCACATCCGCTCCGACCTTCTCGCAGAAGTTGGCGATCTCGTTCATGAAGGTGATCTTGGTCGCCAAGAAGGCATTGGCGGCGTATTTCGTGAGCTCAGCACTGCGCTCGTCCATGACGATCAGCGGGTTGCCTTGGCGGATGAACGGCTTGTAGAGCCGGGTCATCACCTCCTCTGCACGGTCGCTTCCGACACCAATGACCACACGGTCCGGCTTCAAAAAGTCGTTCACAGCATAGCCTTCCCTCAGGAATTCCGGATTGGAGACGACATCAAAGTCGACGGTCGCGTGCGCAGCGACTGCGGCGGTCACCTTTTCAGCTGTCCCCACAGGCACCGTACTCTTGTCCACGATGACCTTGTACTCGGTTATCATGCGGCCAAGCTGATTGGCCACACCCAGTACATAGCTCAAGTCTGCACTGCCATCTTCACCTGGAGGGGTGGGCAGGGCGAGGAAAATGATTTTCGCAGGCTCTACTGCTTCTGCGAGATCGGTGGTGAAACTGAGTCGGCCCGCTTGGATGTTCCGTTCAAACAGGACATCGAGGTGCGGCTCGTAAATCGGCACCTCACCATTCCGCATTTTGTTCACTTTGGTCTCGTCGATGTCGACGCAGATGACGTCGTTTCCTGTTTCCGCAAAACAGGTTCCCGTTACAAGGCCAACATAGCCAGTGCCTATAACAGCAATTTTCATGACTTCTGGGGGGCGGAAATTGGTCGTTGTTAAAGATACGATGCCAAGCCCCGTCGGATGGCCTCGGCTACGCATTCCTGCTGGTCATTCGTCAATTCGGTGTGCATGGGAAGGCTCAACACACGGTGGGTCAGGTCCTCGGTAACCGGCAGTTCTGGCTGTTCACCGGGTAAATCGGTAAATGCAGCTTGATGGTGAATTGGTTTTGGATAATAAATGCCAAAAGGAATTCCTTCGGCCTGAAGTTGCGAGGCCAAGTGGTCTCGGAGCCCAGGCCCATCGCCTTTTTCGCCCAGTTTGATTGTGTATTGGTGGAACACATGACGGGAGCGCGGATGGCGGTAGGGTAGGGCAATTTTCGGGTGATCCCCGAGCAGGGCATCATATCGGTCGGCTGCTTTTCTGCGCGCTGCATTATAGTCTGCCAGGTGGGGAAGTTTGACTTCGAGAATGGCCGCTTGAATGCTGTCAAGGCGGCTGTTCATCCCGATGATTTCGTGTTCGTAACGCTGTTTCGACCCGTGGTTGCATATCATGCGAAGGCGCTGGGCAAGGCTGGCGTCGCGGGTAAAGCAGGCCCCTCCATCTCCGTATGCACCGAGGTTTTTGGAGGGGAAAAAGCTGGTGGTGCCAATCGTCCCCATGGTTCCAGCGGATTGCCAGACGTCGTCGGGAGATTGCCAGGCGGAACCGATGGCCTGTGCCGTGTCCTCTACAATGGCGAGTCCGTGTTGTTTGGCCAACGCCTGGAGGGTGGTCATGTCGGCGCATTGTCCGTAGAGATGAACCGGCATAATGACCTTGGTCCGGCGGGTTATGGCCTTGGCAACGGCGTCGGGGTCGAGCGTAAAGGTCAGCGGGTCCACATCGACCATGACGGGCGTCAGGCGCAGGAGGTGTATGACCTCCACGGTCGAGATAAACGTGAAGGATGGTGTAATGACCTCATCACCCGGCTGAAGGTCCAGTGCCATGAGGGCTGCTTGCAGGGCATCAGTGCCATTGGCGCAGGGCACAACGTGGATGGGATACGACTCTGTGTGGCCCAGCCACACGCCGAGTGCAGAGGTGAAGTCTTTTACGGCGGGGCCATTGATGAACTGTCCTGATTGGACCACATCGAGTACGGCTTTGTCGATTTCAGATTGAATCCGCGCGTATTGTCCGCGGACGTCAACCATGTGCAGGGTGGGGGAGTCGTCGGCCATCAGGTTTGGCGAAGATACCGTCCACTGTGACTCGTCAATTCCCACAAACTTCAGCCATTTTCCCTGGCATTTTTTCGATTAAAATGTATAATAAATAGATAAAATGTTGTATTTTGTGGGTTCAGATTCGTCATGCACGCTATTTCCCGCTTGTCCCTTCGCGCCGCATTTGCGCTCCTCATTTGCCTCTTGACCGGACCCGGTCACGCGCAAGCTTTCAATCCCGACGCCAATGGAGACGGGCAGGTCGGTGCTGGCGACGTTCTCGCTGTCCTTGCCGTTTATGGTCTTCCCTATGATGCCACTGACTTCGGACCGAGCATCTTGCACTTTGACCCCGATACCACGGCCTCCCTTCCTTTGGGTTACGATCTGTACATCGCAGAGGACTTCACCTTTCCCTACTTGTATGTGACTGTGCCAGATGGTGAATTCCCCGGTCAGTCCTTCAGGATGGCCGTCGAAAAGCAGCCCGATATGGACGACCAGCAGGTGTACTTGCAGGACACCCAAGGAAACTGGTTGGCCTTGGCCCGTCAATTTGAAACCAACGGCAGGTACGCTGAGTTGGTGTGGACGGGCACGCGTTGGGTCTCCTCGAGCTTGGATTGAAAACCGGTTGCGAGTCTTCCGTTTTGTTTTCGACCTTCGCCCCATGCCCGGATGGTGGAATTGGTAGACACGACAGACTTAAAATCTGTTGGCCCTAGGGCCGTGCGGGTTCAAGTCCCGCTCCGGGTACACTTACTTTCCAGCGTTGACGGGGGGTTGAGAGGGGTTTGACCCTCTTGTGTGTCATCATCTGTGGCACATACTTACTAACAGCCCCCCTCAGCGCTCATTTTCCCCGTACTCCGGTACGCTGGTACGCTTTTTGGCTGAAACCCCAGTAAACACTGGGCAAAAGGTGCGTACCGCAGACCGTACCGGACCGTACCGCGGTACGCTTTTGGTACGATTTCAGCAGAAGTCAGGGTCGAACGCATCGATGTTCAGCGCGTCCACAGCCTTCTTCGCTTTTACCGTCAGCCCCAGCTCCTTCAGGCAGGAGAAGTATTTGTACCTCGTGTCCTGGAGGCATTTATGCGCTGGGTGTTCGCGGACCATCTTGTTGCCTTCCCTGCTCACGGTGGTGTACGTGATGCCCTCCAGGTCAACGGTCGATTGCAGCTGTTCCAATTCGTGGCGCAGTGTTGCGGCCATGTCCAGCAGCTCATTCAGCCCCACGGTATTGATGCCGGCTGAATTGCAGTCTTGAGCGAGTTGTTCGCGGTATTGT
>CACAUH010000062.1 GCA_902535565.1 uncultured Bacteroidota bacterium
TGGCCGGCTGCACCGGTGCTGCCGCCTGCAACTACGAAGCCTCTGCCACAGATGACGATGGATCCTGTGTGTTTGCGGCCGAAGGTTTGGACTGCGACGGAAACTGCCTCGAAGATGCCGATGGAGATGGCGTCTGCGATGAAGATGAAATTCAAGGCTGCACCGATGCTGCCGCCTGCAACCACGACGACGGCGAATGCGAGTTCGCAGAAGACGGGTTCGACTGCGATGGCAATTGTCTCGCGGACAGCGACGGAGACGGAACATGTGATGGCGATGAGGTCAACGGATGTACAGATGCCAGCGCGTGCAATTATGCAGATGCCGCGACCGAAGATGATGGCTCATGCGAATACGCGGAAGACGGGCTCGACTGCGATGGGAACTGTTTGGAAGATGCCGACACCGATGGCATCTGCGATGAAGACGAAGTCGCTGGCTGCACCAACGCGCAAGCCTGCAACTACGATTCTGATGCCACAGACGAAGACGCGTCTTGCGAATACACCAGTTGCGCTGGATGCACTGATATCGAAGGCTGCAATTACAATGCCGATGCCACGATTGACGACGGCTCATGCGAATTCGCGGAAGACGGACTCGACTGCGACGGAAATTGCCTAGAAGACCAAGATGGCGATGGCATCTGCGATGGCGATGACCCCTGTAATGAGCCCGACATGGATGTGGTGGTCCTGCCGCTCATTCCAAACACGCTCATCGCCAATGTGACTTTGGACGGCATGCCTCTCGTGGGCGCTACTGTCATTGCCTCAGCAGACGGAATCGTCGTCGGAACCGGCGTGACTTTTGAGTTTGACGGGGCATCCTTCGTCAACATGAGCATCTACCTCGAGGCCAACCAAAATGTTGGACTCACGCTGTTTGACGAGGAGGCCTGCGACCTGTTTGAACTTGACTTTGACCTGCTCGCCATCGAAGAAGGGGGCGAACTGGGCACCTTTGACAACCCCGCAGACCTCCCTTACCTGTCAGGGGAAGCGATCGAGGGTTGTATGGACGAAACTGCCTGCAACTACAACGAAAACGCAAACCAGCCCGGGACCTGTGTATATGTGGACCAGTACTGTGGCGCTGATTATTACGATTGCGATTGCGAATGCCTGAACGACACCGACGGTGACGGCATCTGTGACGAAGCTGAAGTGCCCGGGTGCGATGATGAGACAGCCTGCAACTAAAACGCCGACGCGACAGACATAGACAATGCACTCTGTACCTATCCGGCTGAGGACTACCTCGACTGTGATGGAAACTGCCTGTCTGACGCCGATGGTGACGGCCTTTGCGACGAAGAAGAAGTGCCCGGGTGCACCGATGAAACAGCCTGCAACTATGACGCTAGCGCCACCGATGAAAATGGTTCTTGTGAATATGCAGAGGTCGGCTTCGACTGTGACGGGAACGCGCTCGAACTCGATGATTGCGACCCGGAATGCATCGCCTTCGACCCTCCCGTTGCAGACTACACAGTGGAATGCCTTGACGACCTTGATGGACTGACATGCGAAAACCCAACTTCCGCATCCAACAACTGCACCGGGGCCATGTATGATGAAGTGGCGTGTGTCTCTGCACCCTACAACATGCCCTACTCAGTCGGTTCGGCCTCAACGGCATTTGGCATGGGCCCAGACGCAGCCATCCGAATTTATGGATTGGAGATGGCTGGGCTGGCCGACTCGGACTATTTCACCGAGACTGGTGATGGCCTGTCCTTTACTCAGTTCGCCAACGGCGTCGCCATCTTGGAGGGTTCAATCGCCAACCAGCTCAACCCCAACCAGTCCTTCGACGTTTTCTATGTCTTTGAAGACAAGGTGTCCGGCGCTGACTGGGCGGCCATGGGCAGGGGCTTCAAGTATATCTATACCTGCAGTGATTTGCCATTCGACGACTGGAGCATCTACATGCTCAAGAGCGACCAAAGCTGGCTGCAAGGAACGGGCGACTTCGAAGGAAGTCTCCTTCAGGTCAACCATGCTCCCAGCAACGGTTACTTCGGGTTCCAAGTTGGCATTGGAGCCAATGACCACAACTGTGATTACGGTCTTGGAGGTTGGTTTGCTTGGGAAGGCCAGATCAATGGTGTAGAAGTCAATGGCGCGCTCGGTGATGTGATCACAGACCTCGACTTCGAGTCGGTCGTGCCCACGGAAAGCGACCCTTGTGTGACCAACATCTATACCGTATTCGACGACAGTTGCGGCGCAATCAATGTCACGCAGCAGGTGTGCAGACTCGACGAAACCGCGCCCTTGTTTGACCATTGCCCCAGCGACACCACTATTTACTGTGGAGACGCACTTCCTGAGGTGCCTGAATTGACCGCCACGGACAATTGCGACGACCCTGGAAGCCCAACCGTGACCTACCTCGGTGAAACGGTTGTGAATCAAGCCTCTAGCGCTTGCTATACCCTCCAGCGGACATGGTCAGCAGTTGACCTCTTTAATAACGAAACGCTCTGTGTCCAACTCATCGACGTGGTGGACACCGAGGCGCCGTCCATCAACCTGACCCTCCCTGGTGACCTTCAGATGCCCGTGTCTGCCATGTGTGAAGTAGACCTTTCTACCGACATGACCGGCATTGCGGAGGCGACGTTCTCGGATAACTGTGCGTTCGCCTCGGGCGAAATCACCTACACGGACGTGGTCACTGACAGCGTTTCAGCTGGGTGCTATACCATCCAACGCCAATGGATGGCAACGGCAGTCGACAGCTGTGGGAACGCCTCAATGGACTCCGGCATCCAGACCATCGAAGTCATGGATCAGCAAGCGCCTGTAATCACGCTGAGTGCCACACAGGCAGAGATTGCATGCCACGAATGGAACTGCGATATCGATGCCCTCGTGGAACTCGGCTTGGTTTCCTGGTCCGACAACTGCGGCGTTGATACCGCCTACATCGAATGCCAGGCCATGTCTGGCGGCTGCGTGTCCCCAGTTCCAACATGGGACGTTGCCTACACTGTCGTTGATGCTTGCGGTAATGCCTCCACAATGCATCAGTTCATCTTGATGATTGACACGCTGGCCCCAACCATCGAAATCAACTGCCCCGCAGACATTACCGTCGAACTCGATGCAGACTGTCAAGGCGAACTCGATCCTACCCAATCCGGGGAAGTGTCGATCACCAGCACCGACAATTGCGATGCCGCCCCCACCCTCAGCTACACCATTGAGGACACGGAGCCGGACTACACGTGCACGGACGGAAGTGGGACCTACGTCATCACCCGAACCTTTTATGCGGTCAGCACCGACCATTGCGGCAATACCGCTGAAGCCGCTTGCACCCAAGTGCTGACGGTTGTCGACTTGACAGCGCCCGTGGTCACCCTTCTGGAGTGCCCTGCAGACACCACGGTCATGCTCGACGCGTCGTGCTCCGCCGCATTTGGCACTGAGCATCTCGGGCTGCCCACTGTCTACGCTGAAGACGGCTGCGATGCTGCACCTGCAACCTTCTACTTCCATGTCGATGCGCCTGCCACACCACTTTGCGATGGCAGCGACGGCAGCGCAGATGGAAGCTTCAGCTTTGAGCGGACCTTCCACGCTTGGTCTGTCGATGCCTGCGGAAATGTAGGGGACACCGTGACCTGCACGCAGACCATCACTGCACTCGACGAAACGGCCCCGTCCTTCGACCCATTTGAACCTTACCAGGTGGCGTCTTGTGAAATGCTGACAGACCCGTCAGACCCGAGTCAAGTTCCGCTTGGTGCGTTTGACAATTGTGACGGTGAACTCGCCATTTCAATCGAGGCTTGGCCTCTGAGTGGGGTGTGCCCAGGAAGCTGGATGCGCATTTGGACCGCGGTGGATGATTGCGGAAACACGGCCATGGCCGAGCAGTACATCTCACTCTATGACGAAGAGGCGCCTGTCATCACCTGCCCGAACGACACGACGCTGACGCTCGACATGGATGTCGCGGATGACACGACCACGGTTGCCCTTGGGTTGGCCAGTGCGTTTGACAACTGCAGCGGTCCAGACGAAATTGAAATCACTTGGGTCGACTCGGACTTCATGGTCGACTGTGTCGGAGACGACGGCCTTCCGGAAGGCACCATGTCCTTGACCAGGACCTTCACGGCCCATGATTTCTGTGACAATGCATCCAGCTGTGACCAAGTCATTACCCTAATAGACGAACTCGGGCCAATGGCCGAGGTGTCGGATGTGACCCTCCCATGTGCAGAATACGACCCTGCCGCGACCTATGGTGAGGTTTCCGCAATAGACAACTTCGACACCGATGTCGCATGGAGCTGGACCGAGGACAGCGTGTATGCCCAGACTTGCACTGGGGCTTTCATGGTCGACCGCACATGGACCTTTGTTGATGACTGTGGCAACAGCACCCTGGTTCACCAGACCCTGACCGTGTTCGACGATGTCCCTCCTGTGGTGACGAGCGGGGAAATGTTGGTCGAGATGTCCTGCGAGGATTATGACGACGAAGTCACCGCGGACAACATTCTCATTTCTGTGGAAGATGCCTGTGGAAGTGAGGTAACAATCAACTTCTTCGACACCCCGTTCAGCGGTGGTTGCGTCCAACCCGTGGGCATTTTTATGCGGACCTACACCTTCGAGGATGATTGCGGAAACGCCAACATGTTCGAACAGTTCATCGAGCTCTACGACGACACCCCACCGACCGCGACGGTTGTCTGTCCTGCCGATACAGTGCTCACTGCGGACGACAATTGCAGTGCTGACTTCTCCGTGGAAGCCCTTGGCTCAGCCGAGGTTCTGGCGACCGACAACTGCAGTGGCCCCGCTCCGGACGTTGAAATATCTTGGACCGACCACGACACAACTTCAACCTGTATCGGCAGCTTCAGCTTTACCCGAACCTTCACAGCCACGGCAATCGACAACTGCGGCAACGAGTCGACGGTAAGCTGCAGTCAAACAATTGGTGTATCTGACCAATCGGCTCCCGAATTTGTGGAGGACCTGCCAATGGATACCGTGGTGTCCTGCGATGCCGTTCCATCCGCTGCGGACCTCAGCGCCACAGACGCTTGCGACGGTTCACCGACAGTCACACTCACGGAAATCCTTTCCGATGAAGATGACTGCGCCAGCAACTACACCCTCCTGAGAACTTGGACAGCCACTGACAACTGCGGAAACACAAACACGCACCAGCAAACTGTCACCGTGGTAGATGAAACCGCCCCAACTTGGTCAAGCGGTCTGCCTGCAGACACCACTGTGTCATGCGAATCGATTCCACCTGCGGCCGTGTTGACCGCCACTGACAATTGTGATGGCGACCTCGATGTGGTCTTCAATGAAGGCGCCAGTGCTGGCGATTGCGACCAGGGCCAAACCTTGACCCGCACCTGGAGCACCATGGATTGTGCTGGAAACAGCCTTGCACACATTCAGACCATCACTGTCATTGATACCACACCTCCCGTCATCTCAGGACCTCTCGCGATTGAGGTCGACTGCGCCGACTGGGGAGTGGATACCCTGTTTGCTTCCGTATCCGACAATTGCGACCTAGACATTGCTCTGGAACTTTTCTCGGAAGAAGAGTACAGCGGCTCCTGTGCAGGCAGCTACTTATTGACCTATGTGGCCACGGATGCCTGTGGAAACACCGACACCCTCATTCAATCCGTCGACCTGACGGACACGGAAGCGCCTGTATTCACCTTCGTGCCACAGGACACCACGCTCTCCTGTGACGATGATTTCGGAACGGGCAGCTTGGGCGCCGCAGAAGCAGAGGACAATTGCGATTCCGCGGTGGAAATCGGATACTCTGACAGCATCGTGCTTATCAATGGTTGTGCTGGCACTGCCGAGGTCATTCGAACCTGGACAGCAGAAGATGAATGTGGAAACAACAAGACCGTCGATCAGCTCATCACCTTGGTTGACACGACCGCACCGGAATTTGCTGAGGCATTGCCTGCAGACGCAACGGTTGCCTGCGATGACATTCCAATGCCGCAATCTCTAACGGCCACCGACAACTGCGATCCAGCCGTGTTTGTTCAGTTGACGGAGACACCGTCAGATGATGATCTCTGCCCAACCGATTACACCCTGACTCGCACGTGGACGGTGACCGATTGTGCCGGAAACGAAACGAGCCACACCCAAGTGTTGTCGGTTGTCGACACCCTTGCTCCGGTGTTCACCGCCGGGCCGCTCGACGCCATTGTAGAGTGTGACGCGGTTCCGGCTCCTGTTGACATCACCGCACTGCAGGCGGAGGACAATTGCGACAACGCCATTTCATATACCTATGACGGCGAAGCCTTCGAAGAGGGCAGCTGCGCAAACAGCTACACCCTGTTCCGCCAATGGTCCGCAAGCGATTGTTCTGGCAACAGCAGCACTTGGGTGCAGAGCCTCACCGTAATCGACACTCAGGCCCCAAGTCTTGAGGTGACATTTGAAGACGGTACGGCCGCGCACGACACCACCGTGTCTTGTTTAGGCGAAGTCCCTGCACTTGCCGCTGCGACCGAAGACACCTGTGATGACGCGCCCATGCTGACCGCGTCAACAGATACACTCGGCTTGGATGGATGTGGCAACGCAACCATTCAGTTCTTCTTCGAGTCTGCCGATGCCTGTGGAAATGAGACAACGGCCTCCTTCACGGTAACTGTTCTCGATGAAACGCCTCCACTTTGGCTGGACCTGTGCGGAATAGAGAACGGAGGCACGGTTGAGGTCTGCGCCGAAGACTTCACCGGAGGTAGCCTGCTTCCGTCCACAGAGGCCTGCGAAGTGTCTGCCAGCGACAACTGCGGGGGTGATGTCGTCCTTGACATGACCACCACCATGGTGGGGTCCTTTGCCCCCAACGACAGTGTGGATCAATTCTGCACGACAGTCACTCCGGAGGCTTTCGACGCTGAGGAGACATGCAATGGGTATGACCCCCACGCGGTGCGGCTCTTCAACTTCCTCGGTGACGAATTCTACTCCACGGTTGGAGAAGGCATCGTAAGCCAGCTGCCCAACGGGGACTGGGTCATCGAGAAAACGGTCACGAGCAACGCGGATCCGAACTCCGGCTGGCATGTTTCCTTCACCTTGACTGACGGCATGGACTTCGACTCCTGGTCCAACCAGGACTTCCCCACCAGCTACAAGCAGGATTGCGAGAACATCCTAGACGACCACCAGAACTGGACCTATTGGTTCCTCTCTGAAGGCACCTTGAACGGATGGGGAGGATATGAAGGAAGCCTCCTGACTTGCACACACCAGCCTGCGAACCAGTTCTATCGATTCCAAGTGGGTCTGGGGGCCAACAACATGAATGAACACTACGGCTACAGTGGGTGGTTCACCTACTCGGGAACCCACTTGAGCACACCGGTCATGGGGTCGGGAGACTTCTTTGGCGACCTAGACTGCACACTCCCTTACCAGATAGAATACGACTACACCGCAATGGATTGTAGCGGAAACACATCCGAATTCGGGTATACGGTGAACATCTCAGGCAATGTCTGTGATGCCGATGGAATTGGAGCGGGACTGGTCGGAACAGATCCCTTCGGCTCTTCAGAAATCGGGTCTTCTGCCATGGCAGCAATGGAGTCTCGTGGCGCGATTCAGGTATCGCACATTGCTCCAAACCCAACACAGGACTTTGCCCAAATCGGGTTCAATGTGACGGAGCCCATGCGCCTTGAAGTCAGTCTGTACGATGCTTCCGGCATGTTTATCAAGTCTCTGTTTGCTGGTCAAGTCGACAAGAATCAAACATATACGCTTGATATACAGGCCTCTGCACTACAAAGTGGTGTCTATCAAGTTCACATGAATTCCAACAACGTGAACATTGTAAAGCAATTCATGGTCACCGAGTAATGAGATCGGCCCCCGAAAAATCACCGCCTTCCTCCCGCCCTGATGGGCGGGAGGAAAAGCCCAAAAACAGCAGCTTGATAAGGCCT
>CACAUH010000063.1 GCA_902535565.1 uncultured Bacteroidota bacterium
AGCCATAGAAAAGGTCGTCCACGGGCATGGAAAAGATGCGGAGCTGGAGGTTGTGGTCGTTGTTGTACCAAACAATCTGATCTGACACTTCAGCCACATTCCGGTTAAGTGGGGCGTATTTCCAGAATTTTAGCCCGGTCAAGACACCATTGGAAATGATAAATGGAATAAGCAGCGGCAAGTAGGCGAACCACAGTCGGTGGTTCCAGTCCCGGACGGGTTTCCAGCGCGCTGCACTGAGGGCGATTCCCGAGGTGAGCAGGGCTGTCAATGCGCAAGTGATGGCGATGTACCAACGATCGCTGTTGGATATTGCCAGGCTGGCACTCAAGACGGCGAGAAGCGATGTGGCGGGCAGGGCCCAAGGTCGGCCAACAGGGTTGGGGAAGTAATGCTTGAGCGATTCGTAAGTGAAAAGGCAGGCGTACGGAATGCAAAGGAAGAAGAGCCACTCCTCCAAAGGGATGCCTGCGACCCAAATTCCACTGAGGTAATTGGGGTTGAAACCCCAGATTCCGCGTTCCGTGAAGGCGATGTCCCAAGGGATGAACAGGGCCATCATCACAGCAATGGCGGGGAACAGTGCCGGCCAGAAGCGAACAAACCTCACTTTGCGGTCGAAGCTGCAAGCCAACGGGATGGCAAGGACGGCCAAATCGACGAGCAAGTAGAGGTATTGGTTGTTCATCGAGAGGTCATGGCTTTGGCAGCGTGTGCTTTGCGTGCTTCCCGGAAATATCGCATCGGGACCCACAACATGCCGAAGCATTCACCGTGTTCTTTTCCAAGGTGCTTATGGTGCACTTTGTGCGCCTTTCTGATGGCGGCGAAGTAGGGGTGCTTGGCGTTTCGAAACCAATTGAACCGGCGGTGGATGAACACGTCGTGAACAAGGAAATAGCAGAGCCCATAGGCCGCGATGCCCATTCCAATCCAGAAGCGGAAGTCCCCTGCCATGCTTCCGGTGATGATGCTCCACGCGCTGGGCACCGCGAAAATGAGGAAGAAAGCATCGTTCTTTTCGAAGAAGCCAGGTTCGTGCTGGTGGTGGTCTCGATGGAAATACCACATGGCCCCGTGCATCAGGTACTTGTGGGCACCCCAAGCGACCCCTTCCATGACCAGGAACGTGGCGATGACAATGGATGTGGCGATCAGGATTTCCATGGGAGCAACAAAATTCCGATAAAGAACAAGGTCTGGACAACAAGTAACCAACCTGCCGCACGGTTGGTTCGGAATGTCATGGTGTGCCGCCAGCCCCAAGCAAGCGCAAAAGCGATGAACCACCAGGCAATGTAGTTCTGGACTGGAATCGTGTCTCCGGACCATTGCCAAAACCCTGTGCGAATGGCCACGGGTTCGATGATCAAATCCATGGCGACCATGAGGGTGGCGGTGATGGCGGCCCTGCGCATGTCGAACTGGCGTCCTTGCTGCGGAATCCATTGTTGGGACCAATACATGGTTCCGGACAGCGTTAGCAGCCACAACACACCAATCATGGGTGGAACGTCATTGAGAGACGGACCCAAGCGGGTGCCGTAGACATAGTCGCCGAACGGGAATCCGGTATGGACACCAATGACCTCTACGGCGTAGGTGATGTATGCAGTCAAGACCCAACGCCAAGCATCATCTGGATGCCCAAAACCAAGGACCACAGCAGTGGAGAAGAGCAGGTTGAATACAGTCAGGTCCAAGATGGTGGCGGCATCGTACCAGACGACCCCAGCAATGCCGACGCAGTGCAAAAATCCAATCAGTCCAAGCCAAGCGGGTACGGTTCCGAGTGGACCTCGGATTCCGAATGCGCCTCGTTGTGCCGTTGCCGTGGGGAGTGTCGTCATTTTCCTAAGTGCTCTGCTGCCCGTTCGAAACAAATACGGAACCAGGTGGTGAAACGCTCTGGGCGGGCGGCAATGTCTGTTCGGAGAGAATCGAAGCACACATACTTCGTGTCGGCCACTTCCTCTGGATTTGGTGCGGGGGGAAGGTCGCTTCTGCCAAAGAGCACGTGGTCGAACTCGTGCTCGATGAGTCCGTCTGAGAATTCACTTCGATAGATGAAGTCGAACCCCTTGGACAATTGGCAATGCATGCCCATTTCTTCCTTGAGTCGGCGGATGCCCGCATCGATGACCAATTCGCCTTCTCTTGGATGGCTGCAGCATGTGTTGGTCCACAGGCCGCCGCTGTGGTATTTGTGATGGGCTCTTTGTTGGAGGAGCAATTCACCGCGGCTGTTCAGTATGAAAACGCTGAAGGCACGGTGCAGAACGCCCTTTCTGTGGGCGGCCATTTTCTCCATGGTGCCTTGTGCCTGGTCAAGTGTGTTGACCAGTACGACTCGCTCTTCGGTTGTGTCGTTCATATCGGAAGTCATCTCGTCTGTTCCATCAAATCCCGCATCCATTCCGAGAATTTCGGGCTTTCTTTCCAGTGGCCCTCTGTCAAAAGCCGCGCTGTCGCTTCTCTGTCTGTTTTCCAGTCTCCGTTTACCCCAAGAAAGCGCGGCGCTGTTCCTGTGATACATAACCTGAGGGCCTTCAATATGTCCAGTTGTGGATTTTTCGAAACCAGCATATTGAGGCTGTCCAGTCCGGTATTGAGTTTCTTGAGTTTTGTGGCGGGGTTCGATTCAAAGTCTGCACTTCTGGCATGGGAAACCCACCTGTGGGCTTCGATGATGGTGGCGCATACACCTGTTGCCTCTTCGAGTTTAGATTCGGCAAGGGACTTTGATTTCATTGCCTGTTCAAGGGAGCTGTGATCGAGAAAGGCGATACGCAAATCTCGCAGTGCGTCGCAAGGCATTTGGCCCCACCCGATGACGGGCAGCGACCCCGCCCAGAGCAAGAAAACAAAACACCGCAGAGGGCGCATGATCAAAGCAGGTTGAACTGGTGACGGAGGTAGGACCCCATCAGAAGCAGGGCTTTCTGCCGGTTGGGGATTCTGATGCGCTCCTGAAGAACACGATGGTGGGGCAGTCTTCGGATTTTACGGAACAGCCGCGTGTAGTATATGTACGCCATGTAAACGCCGAGCCTGGCTGAGCGTGGGAGGCGAAGAATGCCTTGATAGGCGTGAGCGAAATCGGCTTCGATTTCTTTCTCGATTGTCAGTTTGGCGTTTTGGTCGAAGTCTTCGATGTTCAGTCCGGGGAAATAGGTTCTGCCCAACCCTTCCCAATCGGCTTGAAGGTCGCGGAGAAAATTGATTTTTTGGAAGGCAGCGCCCAAGCTCCTTGCGTGAGGGAGGAGTTCGTCGTATTGCTTTCTGTCCCCAGACACGAAAACGGACAAGCACATCAGTCCAACCACCTCTGCGCTGCCGACGATGTAGTCGTCATATCCTTCGCGGTCATATGCTGTTTGGTCCAAGTCTCGCTCCATCGATTCGAGGAACTTGTCGACGTGTGCCAAATCCATATCGTATTTCCAGAAAGCCCACTGGAAACTGTTGAGGATGGGATTGAGCGAGATTCGCTCCTTTAGCGCCGTATGCGTGTCCGTTTTGAATCGCTCGAGAAGCGTGGTTTTGTCGTAGCCATGGAAGGTGTCCACGATTTCATCAGCAAAGCGAACGAAACCATAGATTGCGTGGATGGGTGCACGCAACTCTTTTCTGAGTAGGCGAATCCCCAAGCTGAAAGAGGTGCTGTATTTCTTGGTGGTGAGGACGCTGCATTGGAGCGAAACCGAGTCGAACAGCGGTTTTCCTGTGGTGAGCATGCCTTCGGATACAGTTTGCTTCCACGCATCTGTCACCTGCTCCTGAGAAGGATTTTGAGCGTGTACATCAGCTATTGGAGGACGGGCGTTCATTTGAGCGGTATGGGTTTAAACCCGCAAAGCGACAGGTTGTTCGATTTCGATCTCATTTGCCAATCCTGGTATGCCTTTCGATTTGAGGACTTCGCTGGCTGCTACTTGGCCGCTGATGATGCTGGGAGGCACACCTGGTCCTGGTGTGGTGAGTTGTCCCGCAAACCAGGTCCCTGAAAGCTTGGACTTCATCTTCGGCTTTAGAAAGGCCGTCTGCCGGAGGGTGTTGGCCAGGCCATATGCATTTCCCTTGTAGGCGCTGTAGTCTGCGATGAATTGCTGTTGGGCGTACTGACGTTTGTAAACGACGTGTTGGCTCACAGCAATGCCAGTTTTGGCTTCCAGACGTTCCATGATTTGCTTGTAAATCCGGTCGCAGTCGGCTTGGTTCTCGGCCATTCCCGGTGCTGTTGGGACGAGAAGAAAGAGGTTTTCGCAGCCCTCTGGTGCGACACTCGAATCGGTGACACTTGGCGCGCACACGTAAAAGAGAGGGTCTTTGGGCCAAGCAGGATCGTCGTAAATCTCCACTGCATGCGCTTCGAACGAGGTGTCGAAGAACAGGGTGTGGTGTTTCAAATTGGGGATTTTCCTGTTGATGCCGAGGTAGAACAGGAGTGAGCTGGGAGACATGGCCCTTTTGTTCCAATAAGCTTTATTGTACCGCCGGTATGCGGCAGGCATCAAGTGCTGTTCTGCATGGTGATAGTCGCAGGCTGCAATGACGTGGGGACAGAGGATGTGTTGCCCGCCTACCCGGAGTCCTTTGGTTTTTCCACCTTCCTCCAGAATGGCTTCGACATTGCAGTTGAATTCGAATTTGACACCTTGTTCCCTGGCCACTTGGACCATGCCTTCTACGATGCGGTGCATGCCGCCCATGGGATACCATGTGCCAAGTGCTGTGTCAGCATAGTTCATCAAGCTGTATAGCGCCGGTGTATTCTCTGGTTTGGCACCGAGGAAAAGGACCGGAAATTCCATCAGTTGAACGAGCCGAGGGTCTTTGAAGTGACGGCGGACGTGTTCGCTGAAACTGCGCAGCAATTGAAGTCGCGGAGCGTCTCTAAGAATGTCGAGGCGGGCAAATTCGAGTGCGCTGTGCGCGGGTTTGTTGACAAACCTGCCCATGCCAATGTCATATTTGATCTTGGCTTCAGCGAGAAACGATTTGAGCTTTTGGCCTGCGCCCTGTTCGATGGTTTCGAATGCTTCTGCCAAAGCATCCATGCCGGCTGGCACGTCAAATGGCCCTTGATTGAACTCTACACGATAAGAGGGGTCGAGTCGGACAAGGTCATACAGGTCTTCTACCCGTCTACCAAACTGAGCGAAGTAGCGGTCGAAAACGTCCGGCATCCAATACCAACTGGGACCCATGTCGAAACGGAATCCTTCTGCGTCAAAACGCCTCGCTCGTCCTCCGGCTAGTCCATGCCGCTCGAATACGGTCACGTTTAGCCCTTTGCTGGCCAACGTGGTGGCAGCGGCGAGCCCTGCAAAACCGGAACCAATGACGGCTACGTCGAGAGAAGATGATGGATTTCGTGTCATGAACAAGGAATCAAACAGGTTTTTGCTGACTTGTGTTCAAAGGCGGTCTTTCGGGAATAAGGTAGTGTTTATACGTTATGAAATGCGCATTTTAAGTCATGGTAATTCGATTTTGAACGAAACCTTTTCGGGGCTTCTGTCGTTACGGGGTCTGAAACTGATTCGTGTCAGCAATACAACTGAGCGAAGAAGGTTTTTTTCAAATTGCTATGGAGCGCCTCGACTTGTCGGGGCGCTTCTATTTTGTCCCGAATCGTTTTGCCGAACTTGTGCGCCCTATCGTTGTTGCCCTGATATGAAGCGCACCATTATGTCCACCCTCCTTGCTTGTGTCTCCCTTGTCGGTCTCGCCGCGTTCGGTGTCCTGAAGGGCAATATTTTGGGAGGGTCAGAAGCCCGTTATCCCACCACCACTGCCATGACTGAATTTCATTCTCTGAGTGCGACAACTTTGGACGGCGACGTCTTTGATTTTGGGCAGCTTGAGGGCAAGCGGGTGTTGATCGTCAACACGGCCAGCCGTTGCGGTTACACCCCACAATACAAGAAATTGCAGGCTTTGCATGAGCAATATGGCAATGGTGAATTTGTGATTTTGGGGTTCCCTTGCAATCAGTTTGGTCGTCAAGAGCCGGGGAGTGCCAGTGAAATTGGGGAGTTTTGTTCCGAAAATTATGGCGTCTCCTTCCAAATGATGGCGAAGGTTGAGGTCAGAGGGAACGACCAGCACCCTGTGTACAGTTGGCTTTGTAACGAAAGCGAAAATGGGGTGGGTGACCACAGTGTGGGGTGGAACTTCCACAAGTTCCTCGTGGATGCTGACGGCCACCTTGTTGCCTCATTAAAATCCGGTGCTGATCCTCTTGGATCAGAGATTGCTGGCTTTGCCGCGGGTCGGTAAGCCGCGTTGACCGAAATTCGGTGCATGCCGAACAGATCTTTTTTGGATATCCTCGCCTTCGGAGCCCATCCGGATGACGTCGAGTTGAGTGCTGGTGGAACCTTGGTCAAGGCCGCTCAGCAGGGCAAGAAAATCGGTGTGGTTGACTTGACCAGGGGAGAACTGGGCACGCGGGGTTCGGCGGACTTGCGTGATGAAGAGTCTGCAGCAGCAGCTGAAGTGCTGGGCTTGAGCGTTCGAGAAAATCTAGGGCTGAAGGACGGGCTACCCGAGGACGACAATCGCGTCATCATGGCGCTGATAGGGTCCATTCGTCGGTATCGACCGAGAACCGTGTTGGCCAATGCGCTTCACGACCGTCACCCCGATCACGGCCGGGCAGCGGAATTTGTTCATCGCGCGTGCTTCCTCTCTGGACTTGCGCGCATTGAGACGTCAGAGGCCGATGGCACCGCGCAGGAGGCCCACCGCCCCCAGCATGTTTTGCACTACATCCAAGACCGCTTTCGAGAGCCGTCGATTGTGGTGGACATCACGGGAGCTGAAGAGACCAAGTACGCTGCGATTGCTTGCTATCGGTCTCAATTCCATATTCCAGGTGCAGCAGAAGGCAAGGTGGTGGTGCCCAGCGCCGTTGATTTGGCAACCCCCATTTCAACTCCCGAATTCATGGCAGTCGTCCGTGGCCGGGACATCACCATGGGCAGATACATCGGTGTCTCCTCAGGAGAAGGTTTCGAGTCTCGCACCCCGCTCGGCATCGCAGACTTGAGCCACATCCTCTAGGCTATTCCGCACTTGTGCTGAAACGCAAAACGCCCAGTCCGTGAGGACCAGGCGTTCTGGTGGGGTGGCTAATCGGAATTGAACCGACGACCTCTTGAACCACAATCAAGCGCTCTAACCAACTGAGCTATAGCCACCGTATGGGCCGGCAAAGATAGCGCCTTTCTCCATCCTCCCAACTCTTCGAAGAAGGGAAAAGAAGACCGCGTCAATCAAGGCCCTCACAGAAGTTGGATAAATCGGAAAGAAGGGCGAGCAAATCCCCAATGGCAACAGCCCCGTCAAGATTTACAACCAAGGGGAGCCACTCGTCAGCAAAGCCAAGGTCAGGATATGGCGATGGGCCGCGGTCATTCCGCATTGATTGCGTCGCAGGTCATCTCGTAGACTCCGAGGAACACGATGAGGTCTGCTGCACCGATGTAGCCGTTTCCGTCTAGGTCAAAAATGCAAAGGTCGTTGGCGAAGGGAGGGAATTCGCAAGAGCCATCTTCACAGTTGGCATTGGCTTGATAGTTTGTGGCTCCAGGGTAGGTGCAGCCCGCGATGCCGATGCACAGGTATTCGCAAGAACCATCATCTGCAATTGCACTCGCATTGTAATTTTCTGCTGCAGAGTCTGTACATCCGGCGTATTGACAGGTGCCATTCTCATCCGTCGCGGCAGGGTCAAAATTCACAGCGTTGTCATCGGTGCACCCCGGAATCTCATCTGTGTCACAAACGCCATCGCCATCTGAATCCGCCGTGCAGTCTCCTCCGCAGAGGGCCAGTCCATCGAGTTGGTTT
>CACAUH010000064.1 GCA_902535565.1 uncultured Bacteroidota bacterium
CTGCCAACGCCTTCTGATGGTACCCGAGATGCGATCCCCTTCAATTTGGCTGTCTCCATAGTGGAGGACCTGCACAGGCTCGCCGTTTTCCAGTTTGGCAAACAGGCGGTGGAAGGCGGCCTTTTCATCTTCGGGAATGCGGATGCGCAGGCTCCCGGGAATCCAGTCCTTGGCACTGGGGGGTGACAGCGAATCCGATCTCGGGGTGGTCGCCGGCGGGGTTGACTTGTCCAACGCAGTGGAGGCCACCGGAAGGGTGGAGTCAGGAGGTGTGTATGAGCCCAAGGCGAACGTGTCTGCGGGTTCGGCGTTTGGGGCGGTGGACACATCTCCAACGGCGACGGTGTCTTGGGCTTCGATTGCAGAGAGTTGTTGCTCATAGCGTTCCAGCAAGTTCTCCACGTCTTCGGGCTTCCAGCGGAGCACGATGTCGGGCTCGGTTTTGGGCGACATCCAATGGGCCCATGCAGCTGGCATTTCGATGCGGATGGCCTGCCCGGCGATGGTCCATCCTCCCTCAGGGCAGAGGCGAATCAGAACGGCGCAGGCCAGAGCCACCGGCAAGAGGATGGCCAGCGGCCTCCAGCGGGCATCGCGGGGTGTTGGCGGTGTCTCGTTCAACGGATGGGAATTCGAATGCGCATGTCCGGCTGAAGTTTGTCAGGACGCACGTCGTTGATGTCGAGTAGGTCAGCGAGGCTCACCCCGGGATGGGATTTGGCAATGGACCAATAGGACTCGCCAGGTTGCACGGTATACCAGGTCCAACTTGAATTTCCTGCACTTGATGGGGTCTGGGCGGCCCGTCGCGCTGGCACCGGTGGGGGTTGGATTCCGCCACGGATGTCCAGGGTTTGTCCGGCCCGAATCAAATCGCCATCCAGTCCGTTCCAGCGACGAAGGGCTTCAATTCGGACCCCGAATCGCCGTGCGATGGTGCCCAGAACATCCCCGGGGCGAACCGTATAAGACCACATTTGTTGGTTCACATCAGGACGCGTCGCTTGACACCACGCCATCTCGGATGCACCATCCAGCCAAGCCGAGTGCACGCGGATGGAGGGACGGAGGGGGGTGATTCCGATGGAGTCTGTCGTAAACCAAGGGTTCTCGTTTCTCAAGGCCCTCAAGTTCCAATTCGATGTGCGGTGGTGGCTGAAATAAAGGGGCCCTTCTTCTTGGCAGGCAAACGGCGTCCACTGCCGTTCGCGCAAGGCCCAGAGGGCGTGAAGCCGGTCCCTGCGGAAATTGCGGTCCACCTGAATCATCACACGCAACAGGTGGAGCCAACCGAGCAAGTCGGAATCGAGAGCTTCTGCGTCAAAGGTGCTGCTGGCCGCTTGGCCCCGCACAAAGGCCAGAACCTGATGCAACGGCGAATCGGGGAACTGGGCTTGAACTTGGCGAATGTGCTGGCAAGCCGCCCTCGCCATGCTTTCTGGCACATGGCGTTCGTCCCATCCCCTCCGGATGGCCAGGCCGAGCGAAAGGCCTGTGGGAACGTCCATGGCCCATGGCCCTGCGCGTCGGCCTGGTCCATAATAGCTGCCATCCCAGCCTGTGAGCACCATGGGAAGGACAGCCCATTCCAATGGAAGCCCAGCCTGCTCAAGTGCCAACTCCATGGCAGGACGAAGGCGATCTCCAGACGCTTCGACCAACTGGAAGCGCCGCATGCCATCTTCCAGAAGTCGCTCCAGTGCCCGGTCTGCATGGTGTTCTGCGAGGGGAAGGGAACCAAGTTCGGCGGTCAACCTCTCGGCCCACGGACTGAAGCCTCGAAGCCCATCGGCGATCAACTCCGGTTGCCTTGCTTCCAGAACGCACCCCGGTTCGAGTTCCTCAAGATCGGCGACCCATGGTGCCTCTTCGAAGGCGGAGACCATCGTCGACCAGCGGGACAAATCGGGCTGGGCATTCAACAGTCCGACCCACATTAAAGCAGGTAGGAATGGGATGATATCCTTGCTTGCGGTGAAAATCGACATGGACAAACACGAAGATGGTTGTGCAAGAGGTGTAACTTATGGTCTTCTGCCTTGTTGTTGCCCCCAATGAGTACCCATTCCATCCACGAACTGGACCAGTCCGAGCGAATTGCGGGACTGGAGGCCGAGTTGCGCGAGCTCCAGAAGGCCAATGCGCGGTATGAGGACATCATGTCCAACATGGCATTGGGCATTCTCGAGGTAGATATCGACGAAAAGATTCTGAGGGCCAACCCGAAGTTTTGCCAAATCGTGGGCCACACCGAGGCAGAACTGTTGGGGAAGAGCGCATCTGATGTTTTGCTCGAAGGCACCGAGCTGGACAGGATGAATCAGAGAAATAAGGAGCGCAGCGACGGAAAGTCCGGCACGTATGAGCTGTCCATTCGAACCAAGGAGGGAGCGACGAAATGGTTGATGATAAGCGCTGTCCCACTGTATGACTCCGCGGGTAAGGTCATCGGCTCGATGGGCATTCACCAGGACATCACGGACAGGAAAAATGTAGAAGAAGAACTGAGGTCATCAAAGAATGTGGCTGAAGCCGCACAGCGTTCTGAGCGGGAGTTTTTGACCAGAATGAGCCATGAAATTCGGACCCCCATGAATGCAATCATGGGCATGGCCGATTTACTGGGAGAGACGCACCTTGATTCCGTTCAGAAGAACCTCTTGTCGGCCATCGAAGGGGGAGGTGCTGTGCTGAAGCAATTGCTAGATGACGTTTTGGACTTGGCCAAGTTGGAGGCAGGGCAGCGGCAATGCAGTCCCACTTCTGTGGAATTGGATTCACTGTTTCGACGGGTCGTCTCGATGTTTCGGCCGGCATTGAGCGACAAAGGGGTGGAGATCAGGATGGAATTGGATACTTCAGTCCGGTCTGCATGGAAAGTGGATGCAGCCATCGTGACCCAGGTGCTGATGAATGCCTTGGGGAATGCAGTGAAGTTCACCGATGCCGGACGCATCACCCTTGGGGCGAGGGTGACTGGCGAAATGAATGGGCAAGCACATTTGGAAATCCTCGTACAAGACACGGGGATGGGGATTCGAAAAGACGAGCTCGCCCATGTTTTTGAACGGTTCCAGCAGGCCACCAACCGTGAGGTTCGGCACGGCGGCACGGGCCTGGGCTTGGCCATCGTGAAGGAGCTGTGTGTGTTGCACGGCGGTGATGCCATGGTTGAAAGTCGACTTGGTGAGGGAAGCACATTCCGGTTTACGTTCGCCGTTGAGCGGGCCATTGGAGCATCGTCAGTTTCGGGGGAACCCAGCGAGTTCAATTGGGCAGGGAAACGGGTGCTGGTGGCGGAGGACAATCCAGTTAACCGATTCTTCATCGATTCGTTGCTCCGCATGTGGAAGGTGGACGTGCAATGTGTCGAAAATGGACGTGAAGCACTAGACGCGATGGTTTCTTCGCCTTTCGATATGGTGTTTATGGACATTCAAATGCCAGAAATGGACGGTTTAGAGGCCACCCGGCAATACCGGCTTTGGGAAAATGAAGCGTCCCGGTCAAGGATGCCCATTGTGGCACTGAGTGCGTTTGCATTCGACCATGACCGGAAGGAAGCATTGGCATCAGGAATGGATGCCCATGTGTCCAAACCGTTTACTAGGGAAGAGTTGAAAGCGGTTTGCAATCGTTTTATGGTGTCCGTTTTGTAGTTGTCCGAAGGCTAAGCATCGATATTTAAATCGCCCATTAATGTCGACGAAAACTCAAAATAAATAGACAAAACGTATTTCTGTCTTGCTATATTGGCTTGTAATGTGTAAATTAACCTTGTGGTTGACAGGCACTTCCTTCGGGAAGTTCAATCACAGTTGTGAATCGTAGAGAAGCACCCGCAACGGCGGGTGTTTCCATTTTATGGCCTTTTTGGCAAGTTGTGGACAAGCCAAATTCGGTCCGTCAGGTGTCGGCACATCTACGGGGTAACTTGATGGCATGGACGGTGACAGATCGGCGCGCAGCTTCAAAACCATGGGTGGCATACGGACCTTCGATGTCTGTGAATATGTGCGCGAGATGAAGGCGTCCGGGCACACGTTCGAACTTCATGTGGGTTGCGACAGCCAGAATCACAGGAGTTACACAGTATACGTAACCACGGTGGTTTTTCGCTTTCCCAGGTCGGGAGCCCACGTCATCTATCGGAAGGAAAAAGTGCCCAAAATCAAGGACCTTTGGACCAAGCTTTGGGGAGAGACAGAACGGTCCGTGGCGCTGGCAAACCTTCTGCGCGAAGAGGCACAGGCCCATGTGGAGCAAATAGACTTGGACTTCAACACAGATCCCGCCCATCCGTCAAATAAGGTGCTCAGCGCTTCAGCCGGTTATGTCCAATCATTGGGTTTTCAAAGCGGAGCAAAACCTGGCCTGCTGATGGCCGCATGGGCGGCAGACGCCCTCTGTCAATGAGAGCGCCTTGTGAATTTCGTTCCGAGGTCAAGGTGGCCGCTCCGGTAGAGACGGTGTGGGCCTTTTTTCAGACCGCGCAGAATCTCGGTGCCATGACGCCACCGAACCAAAAGTTGCATATAGGGGAAGGGGGAGAGACACCCCTGCACCCTGGACTGGAGGTGCACATTTCTGTGTCGCCCCTCCCGGGCATCCGAACGGGCTGGTTAACCCGGATTGAAGAGGTGCATCCGCCAAATGAAACCGAAGGGCATCCTTGGTTTCGCGACACCCAGCTTCGAGGACCGTTTGCATTGTGGAACCACCGGCACGATTTCACCCCACTCCCGGGGGGGTGCAAGGTGACCGATGTCCTTCAATACCGCCTTCCCTTTGGGCGCTTGGGACATGCTGTGGCGGGGCGCTGGGTGCGGGCCCAAATGGATGCCTTGTTTGACTACCGAAAGCAGCAGATGTACAGTCGGTTTGGCGCCCTTTGAATAGGTTTCGAATTGGGTTTTGTGCATTGCGTCAGTCGACTCGCGGCCATCGCCTTCCTCGCGCGCATCGGACACCTTAACTTCGTAAGGTGATTGGGGTTTTGCGTATTCGTCTAGCTGCATTGCTTGTCTTCGGCCTTTCGGCAGCTTTCGCGCATGCCCAACAATTCAGCATATCGCCAACGGACAGTTTGGTCGAGGAGTTTCCCACCGACAGCTTGACCCGGATTTTTCAATTGGATTTCCCCAACGCGACATCGGACTCCCTTGGCCTGACATGGCGCCGGATTGGGGGAGGGTGGACAGAAGGGTGGGATGTCAACCTCTGCGACTTTGGAGAGTGCTATACCGGTGTGCCTTCCGATGCCGATATGATGCCTATGCCGCCAGATGGGTCGGCCTTCCTGAAGCTGATTGTCAATTCCCTCGAATTGGAGGGGAGTTGCTTTCTGCACTTTTGGGTGTGGCCGACCGGCAATCAGGATGCCTTGGTTAATGTCTATTTCGACCTCCAAAATGGCGGCGTGAATGCCATTGATTCCTTTCAGCCATTGGAAGCACCATGGGCCTATCCCAACCCCATTATCTCTGGACAAACCGTGACCTTGGACGGTTTGAATACCCCATTTTCGCCATCCGCCGTGCAACGCTTCGGGCCGGATGGGAAGTTTCACCTTTGTGATCCGTCGGCAACCCCGTCGGGATGGACCCTGTCAACCACAGGCTGGCCCGCAGGCCAGCACTGGATACAGTGGTCCGATTCTCGGCCCCCCGTTCGACTGATCGTGGAATGACCTGCAAACACAGAACCATGAAGTTCACCTTTACCAAAGCGCTGGCTGCGCTGATCCTTTTCGCTGGATGTCTGTCCACCGCGATGGCTCAGAACGCCACCCTGATTGCCGATGACCACAATGGCATCGTTGTCCGATTTGACTTCTCCGATCCGATATTGAACGAGGTGCAGACCGAGGAGGGCTTGGCCATGCTGCCGCGCGTCATTGGAGACACACCGCTGCTGCGCGCCGGTGCGCCGGATGTGTCCAAGGTGGACGCGACCCTGATGATTGGGGCACAGGCTGGCACCGCGTTGGAGGTCATCGAAACCGAGTTCGTGGAGTTCACGGATGTCGAGGTGGCACCGAGCAAGGGCAACCTCTATCGCAATGTTGACCCCGCCACGGTGCCTTACACCCGAGGGGCGGTCTATGGTGAGGATGCTTTCTATCCTGAGACACCAGCGGCTTTGCAGACTCCGTTTGTTCAGCGCGGCGTGCGCGGCCAGAGCATCTGGGCCTACCCGTTCCAGTACAATGCGGTGAGCAAGGTGTTGCGCGCCCACACCTCCATCACGGTGCGAGTCGTGGAGACTGAGACAGCCGCTGTGAACCCAGCCGTGTCTCCGGCCCGTGTATCCCAGGAATTTGCAGACCAATTGCGCCGCAGGTTCCTCAATGCAGACAGTGCTGAGGACCGCTACGACTACATCGAGGAACACGGTAAAATCGTGGTGGTGACGGACGCCATGTACGATGACGTGCTGGCGCCGCTCATCCAGTGGAAAATCGAAAAGGGTCTCCAGACAGAGGTGGTGTACGCTTCGGATTTCGGAAACGACTACGACGCCATCAAGGACTTCTTGGCTGACCAGTACCTCAACGAGGGCATGACCCACGTGATCCTTGCGGGAGATGAGGACCAAGTGGCCTCCACCCTCGTAACCAACGGGGGCGGCACAGGATACTGCGATCCATGTTATGGCTATGTGGAGGGCAACGACCATTATCCTGAATTCTTCGTTGGTCGTCTGCTCGTGCACAATGTTGCCGAGATGGAGACGTTGGTCGAGCGAACCCTCGAGTACGAGAAGAACCCGTTCCTCGGGGAGGAGTGGTTCAACATCGCCGTGGGCATTGGATCCAACGAGGGCGCCGGCATCGGCGACAACGGCGAGAGCGATTGGCAGCACCTGAACGCAATCAAAGACAAGCTGCTCGACTATGACTTCCAAGAGGTTTGGGAGCTCTACGACGGCAACCAGACCGGCAGCAGCCCGACAGGAGGCGAGACGGCCGATGAAGGGGGCAATCCCAATTCCAACGACATGGTTCAGCTCGTCAACAAGGGGCTGTCGTTCATCAATTACACCGGACACGGTTACCACGGCGGCATCGCCTCCAGTGGATTTGATATCAGCGCGATCAACCAGACCACCAACAATGGCATGTACGGGTTCTTTGTGCCAGTCGCCTGCTGCGTCGGTGACTTCGACGAAGGCGAAGGGTCTGGCGACTGCTTCGGCGAGGTCTGGATCAAACACACCTACAACGGCTCTCCAGCGGGGGGCATTGGCGGGGCCTTTTCCAGCGTGCTGCAGAGCTGGGCGCCTCCCATGCGCGGACAGGATGAAATGACCGACTTGGTCGTGGAATCGGGTGAGGTGGATGCGCACCACACCTTTGGCTCCATTGTGGCCCACGGCTGTTCCGGCATGATTGACTCCTATGGTGGAGGTGGAGAAGAGATGAT
>CACAUH010000065.1 GCA_902535565.1 uncultured Bacteroidota bacterium
TTCTTCGGGCAGACAGGGTTGGGGATGAGTTTGGTGTTCAGTATGCCTTTTTGGGAGGAGGAGATGCATATCGTCGAATGGATGAGGTGGCAGAGACTGGGGGCGCTTTGATTGTTCCCCTTGATTTTCCCTCTGCTATCGATGTGTCCGATCCGTATCTCGCTCGACTCGTTTCTCTCGAGGAGATGAAACATTGGGAATGGGCGCCATACAATGCGGGCAAGGTGTCAGAGGCCGGAATTCCAATGGCACTGACGATGCACGGTGTGGACAAGGGCAAGGATTTTATGGCCAACCTGAAAAAGGCCGTGGAGCATGGATTGTCGGAAGATGCTGCCCTTGCTGCATTGACCTCGGTTCCGGCGGACCTGATTGGCGCTGGGGATCGCGTTGGTCGACTTGCCCCGGGTCTCGAGGCCAACTTCATCGTTTCTGAAGGTCCGCTTTTCGAGGCGGGCAGTGTTCTGCGCACCACCGTCGTTCAGGGGGTTCGACATGACATCGATGCTGAACCGGAGGCTGAGGTGGACGGACGGTACAGTCTCAACCTCGATGGCAGGGATTTGGTGCTTGAGCTTAAAACAGGGAAAAAGGGCACTGAGGGAAAATGGTGGCCTGTGGGCACTGCCGAGGAGGAGGTTGATTCTCTGGCGGGCAAGGCCAAAGTCAGTTTGGATGGACGTGACCTCGTGCTTCGTGTGCTGGATGATGTGGTCGGAGCGTATCGTCTGGTGGGCAATGTATACGAGGGCAGTCGGATTATTGAAGGGAGAGGAGAACGTCCCGACGGAACGTGGATTGAATGGGCGGCACTTCGCCAAGGAGACGGCGGAAAAAAGAAATCCAAATCGCGGCCTGAGGAAGAACAGGAGGATGCAACCGATGCTCTGGCAGCAGTTCAAGAAGACGGTGAAGCAGAAGCAGTGGAGGTGGGCCCTATGGTCCCGAGTCCCATTACTTATCCTTTCACTGCCTATGGCCGGACGCAAATTCCCGACCGAGGCAGTTGGCATTTCGTGGGGGCCACAGTGTGGACTTGTGGTTTGCAGGGCAAAATAGAAGGCGGTGAGGTTATCGTTCACAACGGCCGAATCAAAGCTGTTGGACGGGATTTGGTGCCCGAGGAGGTGTTTGGAAAGAACGCTCCGGAGTTGATTCGGATCGACGCCAAGGGCAAGCACATTACGCCGGGCATCCTCGACGAGCATACCCATATCGCAGCAAGTCGGGGCATCAATGAGGGCACTCAGGCCTCCAGTGCCGAGGTTAGTATTGGCACGGTAGTCAACAGCGAGGACGTTAACATCTATCGTCACCTCGCCGGTGGTGTGACCGCCGGTCAGATTCTTCATGGATCGGCCAACCCCATTGGCGGTCAAAGCGGCATCATCAAGTTTCGCTGGGGGATGTCGCCAGAGGAGATGCAGATTGAGGATGCAGATCCGTTCATCAAATTCGCACTCGGCGAGAATGTCAAGCAGTCCAATTGGGGGGATTACCAGACCGTGCGGTTTCCCCAGACCCGCATGGGGGTGGAGCAGGTGTACTATGACCATTTCCACAGGGCCCGCGAGTATGGCCAAGAGTGGGATGCATATCGCGCAGCGTTGAAGGCCACGCCGCGTCGTTTGCTAAGGCAGGGGAAAGGCCCCAAGGTTCCCCGTCGCGATTTGGAGCTGGAGACGCTGCTGCAGATTCTGGATTCTGAGCGTTTTGTGACGTGCCACAGTTACCGGCAAGACGAGATCAACATGTTGATGCATGTGGCCGACTCGATGGGCTTCACCTTGAACACGTTCACGCACATCCTCGAGGGCTACAAGGTGGCCGACAAGATGGCCGAACACGGTGCTGGAGGCTCCAGTTTTAGCGATTGGTGGGCCTACAAGTTTGAGGTGAAGGATGCCATCCCATATAACGGTGCATTGTTGTGGGAAAATGGGGTTGTGACTGCCTTCAATTCGGACGATCGGGAGATGGCCCGCCGTCTGAATCAGGAGGCGGCCAAGGCCGTCAAATACGGTGGTGTTCCTGAGGAGGAGGCCCTCAAGTTTGTCACGCTAAACCCAGCCATTCTGCTTCACCTCGACGACCGAATTGGGTCTCTAGAGGTTGGAAAGGACGCTGACCTCGTGGTCTGGAGTGACCACCCGTTGAGCATTTATGCAAAGTGCGAGCAAACGTATGTCGATGGCCGCCGCCTGTTTGATCACGAGGAGGACCTTGTGATGAGGGAGGCCATGCGGGCGGAGAGGGCCCGGATCATCCAGCGCATGCTCGATGCTCCAGGCGCGGACAAGCGACGACCGATGGAGCGAATCCCGCCACATTATCACTGTGACACCATAACCGAAGAGAACCAATGAACTGCGCGATGATTCAGAATATGGCAGCCATGAAAGTTCCGGTTCTCCTTGCTTGTGTTGCGCTGGCTCTGACTGCTTTCGCTCAGCCTAATCTCACGCCCGGCGGCGTCCAAACAGAGCGCATCCTTGTCCTTGGCGGAACGGCCCACCTCGGCACAGGTGAAGTCTTGGAAAATGCGGCCATTGGCTTTGCTGATGGCTTTATTGATTTTGTCGGTGCAGCCCGCGATGTGGACCCCAAGCGATATGGGCGTGTCGTAGATGCTTCAGAAAAACACATCTATCCCGGCTTCATTGCGCCCAACAGCACGCTTGGCCTGATGGAGGTGGCTGCGGTGCGCGCTTCCCGAGACTATGCAGAGGTGGGCACCTTCAAGCCAAATGTCCGCAGTGTGATTGCCTACAATGCAGCTTCGGACATCACCCCTACGGTTCGAACGAATGGCGTCTTGATGGGCCAGATTACGCCCCGTGGCGGGGTCATCGGTGGCTCGAGCTCCGTGGTGCAGTTTGACGCATGGAATTGGGAGGACGCGGTGGTGCGCGCAGATGACGGCATTCATCTCTATTGGCCGTCCACGCACCACAAGCATTTTGAGGATGGTCGGGCCCAGTTGCGGAAGCGCAAAACCTATGACCAGAAGCTCCATGAGATTCGGGACTTCTTTTCGCGTGCCCGTGCTTATGCTGAGGGAACACCGATTAAGCGAGACCTGCGAATGGAGGCGATGAAGGGCCTATTTGTCGATGGAAACCGAAAGGCTCCGGGAGCTGCGACATTGTTTATTCATGCCAACGATGCCAAGCAGATTGCGGAGGTCATTCGGTTCAAACGCGCTGAAGATCTCGACCGGGTGGTTTTGGTGGGCGGTGTTGACAGCTGGATGCTGGCTGACCCATTGCGGGAAAACGACATCGCTGTGATGCTTCAGCGCACCCACTCGGTACCGCGCTTTGCGGAGGATGACATTGACTTGCCCTACAAACTGCCGAAGCTCCTCGAAGACGAGGGGGTCGAATATTGCTTGCAAGGCGAAGGCCGGATGCCCGAGATGAACACCCGGAATTTGCCCTTCTTCGCGGGCACGGCTGTTGCTCATGGACTGGAGTATGAGCAGGCTGTTCGGGCGTTGACCCTCTCCACTGCCCGTATTTTGGGCATCGATGATGTTTGTGGGTCTCTCGAACCGGGTAAGGATGCAACGCTGTTCATCTCAGCTGGAGACGCCCTCGACATGCTGGGCAATGACGTCGAGTCTGCTTGGATACAGGGCCGTGACGTGGTCTTGGACAACAAGCAGATTCAGCTGTATCAGAAGTACAAAGCCAAATACGACGCTCAGCGCGCTGCCGATAAACGCTGATGAGGTGGTCCGCTTGAAGTGCAGGACCAGATTCTGTCGATGCAGCTTTTTTGCGGTAGAACGTACGTGACGGATTTGCGTCAGTAGCCGAAGGCGCTTCGCAGTCGATTTACAGTTGCATTTGCTACAACGCGGGCTTTGTCTGCCCCCTTGGCGAGCTCGGCATCCAGGGCTGGAAGGTCCGCCATGTATCTGTTGAAGGTGTCGCGTTCTTGGGCGAACCCATCGACCAAGGCTCCGAGAAGGTCTTTCTTGGCGTGCCCCCAGCCGTACCCTCCAGCCACGAGTTGGCTGGCCATGGCGTTGGCTTCTTCCGGAGAGGCGACGAGTTTGTAGATCTGGTAGACCACGGATGAATCTGGATCCTTGGGGTCTTCTAGTGGTGTGGCGTCGGTGACAATCTGTTTGTTGATGGCCTTCTTCAGTGCTTTTTCATCGGCGAAAGGGTCCAAGAGGTTGCCCTTGGACTTGGACATTTTGGCACCGTCCGTACCGGGGACATACATGGTGGCCTCGTTGGTCCGGGCTTTGGGTTCGATGAGGATTTCTCGACCCACTTTGTGGTTGATGCGCCCGGCGACGTCGCGCGCCATTTCGAGGTGCTGCAATTGGTCCTTGCCCACGGGAACCTCGTTGGCATCATAGGCGAGGATGTCCGCGGCCATCAGCATGGGATAACTGAACAGACCGGCATTGACGTCTTCGAGCCGATCGGATTTGTCCTTGAAGCTGTGGGCCAGTGTGAGGCGATTGTAGGGGAAGAAGCAACTGAGGTACCAGGCCAATTCTGTGCATTGGGGCACGTCACTCTGGCGATAGAATACCGTGCGGTCCGTATCCAAGCCGCAGGCGAGCCAGGCGGCGGCGGCGGCATAAGTGTTGGCCCGGAGTTCTGACCCGTCTTTGATTTGGGTGAGGCTGTGCAGGTCCGCAATGAAAAGGAAGGACTCGTCTTGGGTGTCCTGAGCCAATTCGATGGCTGGGCGAATGGCACCCAGTACGTTTCCCAAATGGGGCGTGCCGGTGCTTTGTATGCCGGTTAGAATGCGGGCCATGCGATTGTCGTGATCTGTGATCAGCAGAACTCGTCGTATGTCGCCTTGAGGTGGGAGGCAATCATCTCTGCGGTCCGGCCTTCAATGTGATGGCGCTCCACCATGTGTACCAATTTTCCGTCTTTGAAGATGGCCACGGAGGGGCTGCTTGGCGGGTATGGCAGGGTGTGTTTGCGAACCCGTTCTACAGCCTCGAGGTCGAATCCAGCAAAGGCAGTGTACATGTGATCGGGAAGCTTGCCGTGGTCGAGTGAGGCTTTGACGCCGGGGCGCATGGAGCCAGCGGCGCATCCGCAAACGCTGTTGAGGACGACCATGGAGGTGCCTTCAGCCGCGAGGGCGGAATCGACTGCAGCGGCGTTGAGTAATTCTGTGAAGCCAGCTTCTGTTAGCTCGGCTTTCATGGGGGTAACAATTTCGGCGGGATACATGGGGCAAAGTTATTCTTTGTCAGAAGCGGTGGAGGCCAAGAAAAGTTCCTCGTATTGTTCTTGGTGAATGGTGCTTGGGGCGTCAATCATGACGTCCCGGCCTTGGTTGTTTTTCGGGAAAGCGATGAAGTCGCGAATGGTGTTCACGCCACCGAGCAGCGAGCACAGGCGGTCGAAGCCGAGAGCAAGGCCACCATGTGGTGGGGCGCCGTAACGGAAGGCGTTCATCAGGAAGCCAAACTGGGCCTCAGCCTCTTCTGGGCTAAAGCCCAAAAGGTCAAACATTCGGGCTTGGATTGCCTTGTCATGAATTCGGATGGACCCGCCGCCGATTTCGACGCCGTTTATCACCATATCGTAAGCATTGGCCCTGACCGCACCTGGATCGGACTCGATCATGCCCATGTGCTCTGGCTTTGGAGAGGTGAATGGGTGGTGCATGGCGTGGTATCGCTCGGTGTCTTCGTCCCATTCGAGCAGCGGGAAATCCACAACCCACAGAGGCTTGAAGTCAAATGGATCTCGGAGGCCGAGTTCGGAGCCCATGTGCAAACGAAGTTCGGCGAGTTGTTTGCGTGTGGCGTGGAGATCGCCGCAGAGGACCAGCATTAGGTCGCCAGCTTGTGCGCCGGTGTGTGTCGCCCATTTTGCCAAAGCATCTTGGTCGTAAAACTTGTCGACGCTGGATTTGAAACTGCCATCGGCGTTGCACTTGCAGTGCACAAGACCGCGAGCACCAATTTGTGGGCGCTTGACCCAGTCGGTCAGTCCGTCGAGTTGTTTGCGCGTGTATTCGGCTGCGCCAGGGACCACAATGCCGAGAACCGCTTCTGCACTGTCGAAGACATTGAACCCAACGCCCTGAGTGACAGGAGCCATGTCTTTGAATTCCATGCCAAATCGCAGGTCCGGTTTGTCGATGCCGTACTTCTCCATGGCCTCGTCATAGGTCATGCGCGGAAAGCCGCCGATTTCCCTGTCGAGGACGGTTTTGAACAGGTGACGGACCAACCCCTCGAAGGTGTTCAGGATGTCCTCCTGTTCGACGAAGCTCATTTCGCAGTCCACTTGGGTGAACTCCGGTTGGCGGTCGGCGCGCAGGTCTTCATCGCGGAAGCACTTGACGATTTGATAGTATTTATCAAAACCACTGACCATCAAGAGTTGCTTGAAGGTTTGGGGGCTTTGGGGAAGGGCATAGAACTGCCCGGGGTTCATTCGACTTGGCACGACAAAGTCGCGCGCGCCCTCCGGCGTGGATTTGATGAGAACCGGCGTTTCTACGTCGATGAAGTCGATGCTGTCGAGGTACTTCCGGGTCTCGATGTTGATGCGGTGGCGGAGGAACAGGTTTCGTTGGACCGGGCCTCGGCGCAAATCCAGATAGCGGTATTGCATGCGCAGGTCATCCCCTCCATCGGTATCGTCTTCTATCGTGAAGGGCGGGGTGTCTGCTGCGTTGAGAATGGTCAGGTCTTGAACTTGAATCTCGATCTCTCCGGTCGGGATTTGCATGTTCTTGGACTCGCGCTCGCAGACCAGGCCAGAGGCTTTGACCACGAACTCTCGGCCCAGTTTTCGCGCCTGACCGCAGAGGTCGGCGTCGGTGTCCATGTTGAACGCGAGCTGCGTGATGCCGTAACGGTCACGAAGGTCGACGAAGGTGAGGCCGCCGAGGTTGCGGGCCCGCTGGACCCATCCGCTCAGGATGACGGTTTGTCCGATGTGGTCGGGGCGGAGTTCGCCGCAGGTGTGGGAACGGTGCATGTGCTTGGTTGCGACCGGAGGTGCCGGGTCTGCTTTGCAAAGGTACACCGGGACCGGACCGGAAGGCTTCCGTCTGCAAGGTGCTCTTCACATCCGGTTCTTCCTTCTTCCGCAGTAGTTTCGGGGCATGGCAGAAGGACAGCAGAATCCGCTTGAACGCCTCGCGGCAATGAAGGAGAAAGCCCGGCAGGGTGGAGGCGCAGAACGCATGGAGGCCCAGCACGCAAAGGGCAAGTTGTCT
>CACAUH010000066.1 GCA_902535565.1 uncultured Bacteroidota bacterium
ATTTGAGGCCCTGTTGGGATCACGGTATCACCACAATGCTCTAGGGACCCAATTGAGACATGGGTCGGCTCCGTCCAATGCGTTGAAGGAAATGGTGGCGGCGCGCATTTGGGAACCTCCGGAATTGGGTTGAGTTCGGCCCGCGTGGCCCTCGACTTGCAATGGGAAAATCCCGTTGCGATTTCCTCTAACCCCATACCCTCATGTTCAAACACCTCAAGCAGGACCTTCCTGCATCCCTCGTTGTATTTCTTGTCGCGCTTCCGCTTTGTCTTGGCATCGCTCTGGCATCTGGAGCGCCCCCGCTGGCTGGTTTAATCGCCGGCATCTTGGGCGGACTTATTGTGGCTCCCATATCGGGAAGCCAAGTGGGCGTGTCCGGCCCCGCGGCCGGACTGGCCGTCATCGTTCTCAATGGCATCAACAGCTTGCCCTCCTACGAGGTCTTTCTCCTCGCGGTTGTCATCGGCGGACTTGTGCAGCTCGTTTTGGGCGCACTCAAGGCGGCGGGCCTTGTCGAGGTTGGTGTTGTCCGGCCAACTGTTCAGTGGAGCGAAACGGAGCATGCCCGCCCCGGCACCGCCGCGGCCGTCACTGATGCGGTAGGTTCCCGCACTGTGCCATGCCATGCGAATAAAGAAGGGACCGTAGTGCCCCCAATCGGCAGGCCACCATTCCTTCGAGTCGGTCATGACCTTCACCAAGTCTGCCTTGACAGCAGCGAGATCGAGTTTCTGGAATGCCTCAGCATAATCGAAGCCACCACCCATGGGGTCGGACATCGGAGAATGCATGCGAAGAATATTAAGGTTGAGCTCATTGGGCCACCAATCGCTGTTGCGGGTGCCCCCTCCGGCACCGTGGTTGAGCTCTCCGTTGAGGAAGGGACACTTGGCAGCGTCCGCCATCGGATCAAAGTTCATTTCGGAAGTGTTGTGTTGCAGATCATGGGTTCCCGAATGGTTCCCAGCCGTGACACGAAAGTAATCAGGAGACTTGACCGACCATGCATGCTTCAGCGCCTCTCACGCACTGGAATCTCCCAGCCCATGCCCCTCTTCGAAGGAGCAAACAAAAAAGCCCGACCACTGGGGCCGGGCTTCGGGAGCGGAGAGACCGAGATTCGAACTCGGGGACCAAAAAATCGGTCACAGCTTAGCAGGCTGCTGCATTACCACTCTGCCACCTCTCCTTTGTCGCCACCCTGTGCGGAAAGCGATTGCGAATTTACAGCAAACGATTGGGTGAGCGTCAACGGATTGCTGATAAAAGGACATTCATACCTTGAAATCGAATGTTATAGCCCACGTCTACAAATTGATGGGGGGAGTAGGGTGAATCTGAGATTAGGTAGGTGTATTTTGTACACACAGAACCTGTTCTTCCTGTTATGCTTATACCAAACACCTCCTGCGTGGCGCGCATTTTAATGCTCGTTTGCGCATTCTCTTGGGCCGGCTTGGCCGCCCAATCGACCCTTGCCGACTGCAGCTTATTTGCAGAAGGCTCCAATCCAGATTGGCCCAGTGTACTCACCTTAACCACTCCGGCAGACGACAACAGCAACGCTGCACAGTCTTTCGCCATGAACATCACCTCCCTTCCGGATGGTGCGCAGTATCGTGTCTACAAGACAACAGCGAATGGTAACGACTTCTTCGGAAATCCCCAAAACCTGTCGCTCGGAGCCAACAGCGCAACCATTGGAGGCGTAGGGTTTGCCCGCACGGTCAAGATTCAGTTTTCAGACGGTCCCACTGAGTTTGATGCCCTCTCCATCAATGGAGAAGCACAAATGGATTGCCTCGCTGCTCCCGAAGCAGGAACGGCAATGAGCGATTGCGATGCAATTGAAGCTGGCACTAACGCCAACTGGCCAGCCGTGTGGACGCTCACCACGCCTGCGGATGGCAACAGTTCAGCTGCACAAGCTGCTGAAATTGTGGTCACTTCATTGCCTGACGGCGGCGCCAACTACCGCGTGGCCAAGACTGTGGCCAACGGCAATTGGTTCAATGGCAACGCTCAGGCTCTGTCCTTGGGAACCAATACTATTAATGTAGGAAGCGTTGGCTTTGACCGTTCGGTCAAACTGCAGTTCAGCAGCGCAGCCATCGAAGTCAGCTCACTCACCCTGAATGGCGAGGCCGTCTCTTGTGAGGCTGCTGGACCCACGACTCACGCTGTCACTTTCTCCGTCAACACCGACAACATCGAGGTTGGAGACCTCGGCATGTACATTGGCGGTGGATTTTTGGGCGGTGCCAATGCGCACGCCCTCAATGACAACGGCGACAACAACTGGTCCCTCACGCTCGACCTCGAAGAAGGAACCTCAGGAAACTGGGTCTTCTTGAACAGCCCTTGCTGCGATTGGGACTGGAATACCAAGGAAAACCTCGAAGGCGAGCCTTGCGCTGACACAGACAACTTCAACGACCGCTACCTCGATGCGGTGACGGGTCCTGTAACTCTTGAATACTGTTTCGGAGAATGCACGGCCGAGTGTCCTGAACCCGATCCACTCTATAACGTCACCTTCCGCGTAGACCTCAGCCAATACGAGGGTGACTTCGGTGGTGCCTTCGTGAACGGCTCATTCAACGGCTGGTGCGGTTCTTGTAACCCAATGAACGATGCCGGTGAGGGCGTTTGGGAGGTAACCCTGCCGCTGCCAGCGGGTTCACACATGTACAAATTCACCCTCGACGGATGGAATGATCAGGAAAGCCTCCCTGGAGGTGCATCTTGTACTGTGCTCGACAATGGAAATGTGAACCGTGACTTGAATGTTGAGGGCGACACCGACCTCGGTCTCGTCTGCTGGAACAGCTGTGAAGAGTGCGCTGAAGGTGGACCTGTCACTCACCCAGTGACTTTCTCGGTCAACACCGACAACATCACGGTGGGAGGCAACGGCATGTACATCGGAGGTGGATTCCTCGGTGATGCTACAGCCCACGCTCTAACGGACAATGGCGACAACAACTGGTCCATCACACTCGACCTGAACGAAGGAACCGCAGGAAACTGGGTGTTCTTGAACAGCCCTGCCCACGGTGGAGACTGGGGTGCCAAGGAGAACTTGGAAGGTGAAGATTGCGCGGACGCAAGCAATTGGAACGACCGATACTTGCCCTCCGTTACCGGCCCCACCACGCTGGAGTTCTGCTTTGGTGAGTGCGTTGCCGACTGCCCTGCCCCTGCCACGATGTACAATGTCACCTTTAGTGTCGACATGTCCCAGTACGAAGGCAGCTTTGGTGGCGCCTTCGTGAACGGCTCATTCAACGGCTGGTGCGGTTCTTGCAACCCCCTCACGGACAATGGTGACGGAACGTGGTCAGCAACGCTGTCTCTCGAGGCCGGCACCATTGAGTACAAGTACACCTTGGATGGCTGGAACAACCAGGAAGGATTTGATGGCGGTGAGTCTTGTACCACCACCATTGACGGTTACACCAACCGCACGCTGACCATCGAAAGCGACACCGACACTGGAACGGTGTGCTGGAACAGCTGTGACGCCTGCTCTTCTGACATCCCAGGATGCACAGATTCGAACGCAGACAACTACAATGATGCCGCTACCGTGGACGATGGGTCTTGCGCCAACATCGCGGGTGCATGGCAGATTGCCACGATGTGTGTGGGATGGGATCAGCCCAACATCTGCGGATGGTGGTCCTTCACCGCACCCGGTGGCCGCGATTGCTTTGAAGACGACATCTACTACATGGGTGCAGACGGCACCTTCCAAAACATGTTGGGAGACGCCACATGGCTCGAGAACTGGCAAGGTCAAGACCCAGAAGGATGTGGAGCCCCCGTGGCCCCACATGACGGGTCCAACGCTGCCACTTGGTCCCACGCTGACGGTTCCATCACCCTCAGTGGCCTCGGTGCATACCTCGGACTGCCCAAGGCTTACAACGGTGGAGAATTGGGTGGCGACAATACGATTGGCCCAGAGTCACGCACATACTTGGTGCACAGCCTCTCAAGCAATTCGCTCGAGGTTGACATCCAAGTTGGTGGTGGTTGGTGGAGGTTCGGGTTTGCCCGCACGTCGATTGCAGGTTGCACCGACAGCGCGGCTTGCAACTACAACCCCACTGCTGACACCGATGACGACTCCTGCCTCAGCAATGATGACTGCGGCGTGTGTGGTGGAGACAACTCCAGCTGCACCGGCTGCATGGACATGGACGCTTGCAACTATGACGAGAGCGCCACTTTGGCTGACGCCGCTGCTTGCACGTACCCACCGCACCCCAACTTTGACTGCGACGGCAACTGCAACAACGACGCAGACGGAGACGGCATCTGTGACGAGCTCGAGGGCCTCATCCCCGAAGCCGAGACCGCTTGCGGAATCGGAACGATGTGGGACGCCGACCTCGGCCAGTGCGTGTTCAACGTCGAGTGCGCTGGTGACATCAACCTCGATGGTGCCATCACGGCAAACGACATCCTGTTGATGCTCTCCAACTTCGGCACATGGTGCCCAGGCTACGGCCCGGACGCTGAGTAAACGATAAACCAAACCAAAAGAAAAGGGGTGGTTCTGCTTTTGCAGTTCCACCCTTTTTTCATGCCCCAAAAATCGAATGCCTTGGCGCAAAATCTGAATAACACGTTATCACTCGATTCACCGTCCCAAACTTGTCAACGAACGGCCTGACTAGACGCAAACCCTTAAATTGCTGATGCTAGACCTACTTGCATGAAGCTGCTTGCATTCGCTTTCTTGCTGCTCTTCACTCTCCAATCCGTTGCCCAAAGCGGACCGGACTGGACACCGTTGCCCACACCGAGCTCTGGCACCATGCTGGGTCAAGCCACCCTCAACGGATTTCCTTGCGAACAGGGCGACTGGGTGGGCGGGTTTAACTTGAGCGACCTCTGCATTGGCGCAGCCCCGCTGATCATGGGCGGGGGCGTCGCGTACATTCAACTCGCGCTGTATGGTGATGACGGAACTACAGCTGATCTTGATGGATTGACCCTCGGAGAGGCCTTCACCTTGCGGCTCTGGGATGCATCGCAAGACACGACGTACACCTATGAACAGGCCATCGCTGGATGGATATCCTCTAATGGAGCACCAATCCCTGGACTGGACAACCCCGAGGCCATCTTTGCCTTTGGGGGACCGCGCCAAGGCTGCACCGATTCGAACTACTTCGAGTTCGACCCCCTCGCCGAGGCGGACGATGGCAGCTGCTCAACACTGATTGTCGCAGGATGCACCGACGCCAACTTTCTTGAGTTTACAGAATCTGCCAACCTCGACGATGGGAGCTGCAACACTCCCGCTGTCCCCGGCTGCACAAACCCAGCGTATTTGGAATTCAGTCCAGCCGCCAATGCCGATGATGGAAGCTGCGCCACCTTGATTGTCGCAGGATGCACAGACGACGGCTATCAGGAATTCAACCCGGCGGCCAACCAGGACGACGGCAGCTGCTCCACCCTCCACATCCTAGGCTGCACGGATGGCAGCTTTCTCGAATACGACCCGAACGCCACGCAGGACGATGGCAGCTGCACCACCCCCACCATCGCAGGCTGCACAGATCCAGTGGCCTGCAACTTCAATCCCAACGCTAACTTGGAAGAAGGCTGCTTTTACCAGACCCTCATCCGCGATTGCAATGGCGACTGCTTCTTCGACTTTGATGGGGATGGCGTCTGCGACAGCGAAGAAATATCAGGATGCCGCTACCCTGCTGCTTGCAACTTCAATCCTGACGCAACCGATGATGACGGCTCCTGCACCTTCGTGCCAGAAGGGCGCGATTGTGAAGGCAACTGCCTCTCCGACGCCGATGGCGACGGCATCTGCGACCCCGACGAAATTGGAGGTTGTACCGACCCCAACGCCATCAACCATCTCTCCATCGCCACCGACGACAATGGCACTTGTAGCTACGTTTCTCCCGGTTGCGCGGACCTTAACTACGACGGCGCCGTCTCCATCGGCGACCTCCTCATCATGCTGACCCAATTCGGCAACTTCTGTACCGACCTCGAACTCGATTGACCATGAACATTCGACTCTTTCTCCTCGCCCTCACGGCCTCCCTCCCCCTCCTGTCCACCGCCCAAGTCGGCAATGGGGTTCTTTTCTATGCCGAAGCTGCCATGGCCTTTACCCCCACCACGGTGGACAGCACCACCATCATTACGGTTGACCTGGGCAATGAGGTCGGCGTGGCCCAGATCATCAGCTTGTCTGGACTGGATAGTCCATTTTCCATTCTCGGACCAAACGACATCACGATTGGCAGTGGGGACGCTTCCACCCTCAATATCGCCTTTGCCCCCACCTCACTCGGCGACTTCACCGACACCCTCCACGCGCAGGGCGCCATCTTCGGCGAAGCGGACATCGTGCTGAGCGGCGAAGGCATCCAGGTCCTGCTTGAATGGTCAGCGGACACCCTCTACTTCGACACCACCGCCATCGGCGCCACCTCTTATCAGGACCTCATCATCACCAACGTGGGCAATGGCACCGCCGCCATCACCGACGTCCAGATCGACAACGACGCCTTTTCTGTGGAGTTCCTCGACCCCTACGTCCCCCCAGCCCCTCAGACTCCTTGCTACACCCTCCCTGCAGACGATTATGGAGGCGAATTCGATGTCCCCTACCGAGAATTCTACCTCACCATCGACGGCGGTGCCTTCCCCGACAACCTCTACTGGAACATCTACGACCCTTGGGGAGTCTTCAATTACAATGAATATGGTCCAGTGATGGACTTCCCCATCTGCCTGCCAGACAATTGGAACCTCCCCACCAATCCAGACGATTACTGTTGCTACAACTACTTCGACTTCTACGCAGTTCAC
>CACAUH010000067.1 GCA_902535565.1 uncultured Bacteroidota bacterium
GATCGTCGGAGGGCGGACCATTTGGAGACATGATTCCGGGTCTGCATCTCTTGCTCATCCAATGCGTCAAATCGCATCATGCGGCGGTTGTCCGGGTCATTGCCTCCGACGTCGGCATATTCATCGCCTTGGTAAATGCACGGCACACCCGGCATGGACAGGTTGAATGCAGTGAGCATCCGCATAGCCATGTGTCCTCGTGTGCCATCCCGATCAATTTGTCGCGTCCAGCCTGCCAGCTTGTGGTCTTCGCCCCACTTCACTGTTCCCTCGGCCAATGATGCGAAGCGAGGCCGGTCTTGGTTACCTGTGATGGTGCCCATGAGGTGGTGGGCGCCATAGGTGTCCAAACCTTCCCGCGCAACGCGCACCAAGTCCTCAACACCGCCCTCATCCTTGCCAAAGGCGATGATGGCCTTGTCGTACAAGTTGAAGTCAAATTGAGCATCGAGCATGCCGGTACCCAAATAACTCGATATGAGATCTGGGCTTCCATAAGTTTCCCCAATCTGAAAAATTCGCCGTTTTGGTGCTTGCGATGCGTTCTTGATTTTTTGGGTCAGGCGACGCCAAAAAACGAGCGGGATGTGTTTGGTGGCATCGTGTCTGAATCCGTCGATGTCCGTTTCCTTAACCCACCAAAGTGCGCTGTCCGTCATGGCCTCGTAGACCTCCTTTTTGCGGAGATCGAGGGTGGGCAAAAATGTGTCGAACCAAGTGGTGAGACGCTGGTCATCCCACAGTTGGGTGTTTTCGGTACCGTCTGGCAGATACAGCGAGGTGGCCCATTCAGGGTGTGCTTTGAACAGGGGATGTTCCTCGTGGACGTGGTTGGCGACATAGTCGAGTATGAAATTCATATCGCGATCGTGGGCCGCGTCGATGAGCCGATTGAATTCTGATTGGGTCCCGAATCGGGGGTCGAGCTCGGTATTGGAAACCGGCCAATAACCATGATACCCACTGAAACGGCTGGTTACATCTGTCGAAGGGTCCTGCCAGAAACCGTACGCCACGTTTGGATTTCTGGTCAGAGGTGAGACCCACATTGCGGTCACACCCAGTTCTTCGAAATACCCCTCCTCGAGAGCGTCGAGTATGCCTTCTAGGTCGCCTCCGTGGTCGTTGGAGCGCGGGTGTATGGAAGGGTCGTCTACCGGTTGATCATTGTCTGGGTTGGCGTTTCGAAATCGATCGACCATCATGAAATACAGAATCTGCGCCTCCCAATCAGTGCGCTCGAGCAAACCCGGGTTCATGACGGGAATGCCGTCAAACAAGGGGATGCGAATTTCCGCGCTTGGATTGCCTCCACCGGTGGCCCACAACCGAAGGTCAGTTCGACCGGCGCCATAGGCTGCGGCTGGAATCCGGACGAGTCCAGTGCCATCGGCACCGAGGGAGCTTGCCGTGTAAAGCTGGTTTTCCCACCATGCCCAGACCCTTGCGCCAGGCGTGCCAACCAGCCGAACATCGTGAACTTGATTGCCCCCGAATCCGATGGCGGATAGTTTAGTTGACACAGTTTCTCCCGGCACGATGATGAGGGAGTTGTAGCCTCCGAATCCATTGTCTATTTGGTTCGGGTTTGCGGGGTCTGATGTTTCCATGCCGTCCACGACGAGCTGGTAGGGGTGCTGGCCCACACTGAGGGGAAGGTCGATGGACCGGGTGCCGTTGGGTTGCAGAATCAATGGGTGGCTTGTCCTGGACCACCCGTTGAACGCCCCCATGATGCGGACATCTGTATGCTCCTGCATACTGCTTGGCAACGTGTAGGTATAGCTTCGCATTTTGGAGGCAAAGACGGGAACGTGTTCGCTTCGCCCATTATGGCTGATTTGAAGGGCGCCAAACCCCTGATCAGGCTGCGTGGAAATCCAAACACCAGGTTGCCCCTTCGCCTCATTGATTTCCAGGAATGCGCCTTGGCCCCAGGAAGAAATCCAAGCGACAGAGTCCGGACTGTAAACCGGGCAGAAATCAGTCAGTGGAATCCAGGTTGAATCAGGTTCTAAGCGAATGGGCATTGCCCTTCCTGGGATCACAGCTTTAGCGTGGGGGTCTTCACCAGATTCTGAAATGGATGCGCATCCGGTCAATGTGCCGAGCAACAAGGCGATGGAGAGGGGTGAGCTCAGTCTCATGGGTCACAAGATGGGAAACGCCCGGTTTTGTGCCGGGCGTCTTGAGGGGGGCTTTCAAGGGAAATGGGCACCCTTATTCGCAAATCAGGATGCCGATACTGTTGGCCGGAGGCGGCCCGGCAAAGGTGTAGCCTGGTTTGGTCACATACCAACGGACTCCATTCTCGAGAGGCTCTCCAGTGTAGGGGGTCTGGTCGATGTTGCTCGGGGTGCCGAGGAAGAAGTCTTCCGGGACAAACGTGAACGTGAAAATTCCTTGCTCTCCCTCCACCGGCTGCATCCGCAGTTCTGGAAAGGTGCCTGCGTCGAATGGTGTCGAGGGTATTCCGTCATCGCCAAAAGTGTATAGCGTGAAGGCGTCTGTGCGAGCGGTCAGATGGAGATAAACCTCACTGAGGTTTTGAAGGTCAGGGTTGGTCTCCTGATTGTTGTCGTATGTGAAGGTCACAAAGTCATCGCCCTCCCTGATTTCTGGAAAGATGCACATCCGGCCATTGCACAGCTGGGGAACAATCGCAACCGTCAGATCTTCTGTTTTGGCTTCGCCACCGAATTCTTCTTCGTAGGCGTATCCATTGTCAAACTTGGCGAGACAGGAGATGCCACGAGAGAAAAATGTCGGTCCATCTACCCCGAAATACTCAGTCGGGACAAATGTGTAACTGTATAGCTTACTGGAGATTTTGGTCATCAACTGGTGATCTTCGCTGTCGCCCCAATCCCCATTCCCATCGACAGGAGCGGAGGGGTTCCAAATCCAGAGGTAAACGTCTTCGTCTGGATAGGTGTCGAGCATGTCACTCAATCGTTGATCCTGACATTGGGCCAAATCGATGTACAGGGTGCATTCTGCTTCCGCAGCTGTAGGCGAGGGCAGGATGTAGGCGGCTTGACCTAAAAAACCGAGTGGGAGGCCGGCACAGAGTGTCAGCAGGAGAAAATTCAGTCGGTTCATTGTGGGATGCGATTGAATGTGAAGGCGTAGATGACCGTCTCGAGGTATGCGCCTCCCTCTCCACAACTACGTCGGTACTCGATGGTCATCTGGTCATCGTACGGCCTGACGGTTGTGCCCAAGTTGTATTCGAGGGTGTCACTGTTGCTCATCAATTGGAGAAAGGTGGGGAAGCTGGGGTCATCGAATGACCAGATCCCGCCTTCCCCGAAGTACTCGCGGCCCATCTCTTGGACAATGCTATAGCTGTCGTCCTCGTTGAAAATCAGCCGCAACGGGGCGACGCCGTCTTGGATGTAAAGATGACTGAGGTCTAGCGTTTGTTTCAGTGGGTTGTTGAGGTCCTGCTGAGAAAAAGAGGCCAGCTCCCATGTGCCGAGAAAACCAGCCCGTTTGTCTATCGGGTCTCCGAGCTCTCCGGTGATTTCCCGCTTGCAACTGGTCAGGAAGAGGGCCAGTGTCAATAGAGGAAAGAGGGTGTTTTTGAATGTCATGGGGGTCAATCCGATGGGGTTAGAGGCATCCGCCTTCGTCATTGAGAATGAACCCCGCCGCCGTGGTGGAGGAGTTCGGGAATTGGAGAAGGGATCCTGGGCAATCCCAGGGCGCACCGCGTGTGGTTTCGTCTTCTCCCATGACGCCGCGCAATTTGGCCTGGTCCAGTTCCCATCCTTCGCAGAGGGTTTCCTTTAGGTACTCCTCGCGTGCGGCAGCCAAAACAGCAGCAGCATCAGATGCGGGGTCAAGGTCATTGAGGTCAGCCCCAAAGGCGCGGTCCCGAATGGTGTTGACATCACCTATTGCGACGGAAAGGTCACCGCCTTGGAGGGCCACGGCCATGGCCCGCATCAGGTGCAGGCCGGTGAGGTGAATGATGGGCACATTGAAGAACTGCTTGTCATCGAATCGGGTAACCTTGTGGGTCACGCCATCGCTGTTGATCCAGTTTCCTCTGTCATCTGCGGCATTGAGGGAAAACAGGTTCACGATGTCCTCGCTGAAGGTCAGCTGCGGATTTAGGTTGTTGTCCTGCCGGAAATTGTCGCGAAAGGCATAACTGCGGTCATTGAGCAGGCTGTCCCCGTCAACAGCAAAGTATCCGCCGGTGATGCCAAACACGGTTTCTGTATTGATGAGATCACCGGCGAGGACGCTGTCACTTCCGGCTTCGAATCGATCGAGATCATCGTCCAGTTGGAAGCGACCGCTAGAAATGATGCGCTCACACTCTGCTTGGGAGCTTGCCCAATCTTGTCGCAAAAAGTGGATGTGGGCCAGAAATCCGCTTGCAGCCAAACTTGAAGCATAAGGGCCGTTCTCATCGGGGAGGTTGGCCTTTGCAAATTCCAAATCAGCGATGACTTGACTGTACACTTGGGCAACGGTAGCACGGGGAGAGGGAGGTTCAACAGCATCTAATCTCAAGGGCACACCCAAATGACTGTTGTCAGCGGTGTATCCGTAGGGGTAGCCCCACATTTTGACGAGATACCAATGACAGACTGCCCGGACGAAGCGGGATTCAGCCTCCAAACGCAGGCGGGTGGACGCTTCCAATCCGTTTACCAGGTCGAAGCTTTCGACCACCACATTGGCCCGGTAAATGGCGTAGTAGAAGTCGGTGTAGAGTCCACCTGTGGTGGGGGTGAAGAAATTCGTCTCTCGGTTCCATACCGCCGTGTAGTCCAGACTGGAGTACGGGCGGGCCATGTTGTTGGTCAATAGCTCTGCGATGCTTTGTTGGCGACCATTTAAGACGTTGGCAAGAACGTCATAGTTGGAGTTGAGCATCCGTTGGAGGTCGTCCGCCGTTTGTATCGCATCCTCGGCGAGGATGACGTCCCCTGGTTCGAACTCCAATTGCTTGTCACAACTGGCGAAAAGAAGGGGCAACGCAAAGGCCAATGCGACCATCCGAGAAGAAGGGGGGTGAAAACGCTTCATCTTGAATCAGAATTGAAGGTTGATGCCAAGGGTAAACGCTCGCTCTTGAGGCGGTGTCAGGTAAGTCACGTTGGGGCTCATGTTGCGGTCTTGGGCGTTCTCAAAGTCGCGAACCACTTCAGGATCCAAGCCGGGGAAGTTTGTGATGGTGAACAGATTGGTCACGCTCGCATTGATGCGGAGGTTGCGCGCCGCGTGGGGGCCTTCTCCCACAACGGGTATGGTGTAGCCCAAGGTCAGGTTTCGCAAGCGCAGGTAGCTGGCATCAAAAACAAATAAACTGGTGTTCCACCAAGGGAAACCACTCGGCAGACCGTATGTGGTCTCGTCGAGGGTAAGACGAGGGAACGTGGATTCATCACCTGGTTGCCGCCACCGATCCAATATCTCGGTTCGCATGTTCCAACTGCTGACCACACCCAATTGACGTTTGGAGGAGCTGTCAAAGATTTTGGCGCCATAGCTGAAGGTGGCGAGGGCCCGAAGGTCCCAGTTTCTCCAGCGAAAGGAGTGGGTCATGCCGCCCACGAATTCGGGCAGACCGTCCCCGACGTATTGCCGTTCGTTGTTGTCGTAATCAAAGGTCTCGTTGCCCGCCCGATCCAGATATACGGGCAATCCAGTTTCACTGTCTACATGGGAAAACTCCATGAGATAAAAGCTCCCGACTGGACTTCCCGGAATAACCCGGCTGTCGTTGGTCCCGCCGCTCACCGCATCTGGGGTGTAGTTGCCAATGCTTTCAAGCTCGTTGTAGTTCCGGGCGAAGTTCAGCTCGGTAGTCCACTGAAATTCACCGATTAGGTTGCGGCTTTTGATGGAGAACTCTACGCCTCGATTGAGGATTGTGGCCACATTGTCCCAACGGTTGGTAAATCCCGTACTCGGCGGAGTCGAAACATTCATGATGACATCCTTGGACCGCTTGTTGTAATAGGCGATCTCCGCGGTGACCCGGTCATTCCAAAGCCCGACTTCGAGGCTGGCGTCTACCGTTCGACTGGTCTCCCAACGTAAGTTCGGGTTGGCTGGTTGAAGGGGGAACAGGATGGGTTGGCCATTATAAAGAATGCCGTTGTCTGCCGCGCTATAGGTGCCGAATCTAGCGTAGTCGGGCAGCGCTGCATTTCCCGTTTGCCCCCAACTGGTCCTCGCCTTCAGAAAGCTCACCTGTCCACTTTCGAACCAAGGTTCGTCGCTGACGACCCAACCGGCACTTAACGAGGGGAAGAATCCATATCTATAGTTCCTGCCAAAGCGACTGGAACCATCCACCCGGGCCGTGGCCTGAAAGAAGTAACGGTCTTTGAGGGTGTAGTTGGCCCGGCCGAAGTAGGACAGGAAGCTGTGCTGTGAGGGGTTGTTAACGGTCACCTGACCATTGGCCACCTCCAACAGGCTGTCATTGTCGAAAATGGGCCCCGTGACATCCCCAAACCCAATGCCGTATCCGTAACTGTCTGTGCGCTGGAATTCAGATCCAGCAAGGAGACCCAAGGAGCTGAACTCGGTCAGGTCCATTTTGTAATCGGCCGTCAGGCTGTAG
>CACAUH010000068.1 GCA_902535565.1 uncultured Bacteroidota bacterium
AAAGAGGGCGGCAAAAACGATGACGGCGATGAGGGAGAGGCTCACGGTGGCACTCAAATTCCATCCGTACCCGAGGGACATGCTCGCTCCCAGTATGACCACAGAGCAAATGGCACCGTTGAGCAACGCAACCGACAATTCTTTGAAGAGACGGGGAACGAGGCGTGCATCTGTAGGGGATTTGCCACCTGCAAGGCCTTGTACAACGATGGCTGCCGATTGAACGCCGACATTGCCACCCATCGCAGCAATGAGTGGGATGAACAATGCCATTGAAGGGAAGCGCTCAATTTCGAATGCACCGATTACATACGCTCCGGCCAGACCTCCAAATAAACCGATCAGCAGCCAGGGAAGTCGAGCTCGGGTGAGTTCCCAGAGGGAGTCGTCGCTCTCAACATCGTCACTCAGACCGCTGGCAAGCTGGTAGTCTTTCTCAGCCTCTTCCTCCATCAGGTCCACAACATCGTCAATGGTGATCCGGCCCAGTAACCGATTGTGGTCGTCCACCACAGGGAGGGCAACCAGGTCGTATTTCTTCATTACTTGGACCACCAGCTCATCGGGATCATCCACCTTGACGGCTCGGGTGTCATCCTCCCGAAAGAGGTCGCCAATGGTGCTCCGTGTGCTGGACGCCTCCAACAGAAGGCGCTTCAAGGACAACCGACCGAGCAATTGGCCTGCGGCATTGACGACATACACACTGTGCACTGTCTCCACCTCTTCAGCCTGCCGGCGCATCTCTCGGATGGCTTGGGTTACCGTCCAGTCCATCTCCACCCGAATGAGCTCGGTGCCCATGAGCGCTCCAGCCGTTCCCTCGGCATATCGGAGCAGTGTGAGTAGATCTTCCCGGTCCTCGGTATCGAGTTGTGCGATGACTTTTTCAGCGCGGTCTTCCGGCAATTCACCAACGACATCTGCAGCATCGTCTGACTCGATGTTCTCTAGAACTTCCTCTGCGATTTCTTCATTTGTCAGGGAGGCCAGGAGCGCTTCCCTCACGTCCTCTTCCAGTTCGATGAGAACGTCTCCTCGTTCCTCCACATCGATGAGCCGCCACAGATATCGAACTTGCTCTTCATCCAATCGGTTGAAGACCTCGGCGATGTCGGCTGGGTGCAGTTCTTCGAACTGAGACGCGAGAGCGTCGTCACGACGAGCAGCTATATCATCGCCAAGTGTCTGCAGGTATTCGCGTGTGATGTCCTCCACGCAACAAAGGTGGCGCTGGTCGCTCAGATTTTCCTCCTCGATCGAAAGAACGTGGTGAGGAGTTCCGCACACTCTGCTTCAAGCACACCACCCACGAGCTCAGTTTTTGGGTGCAAAAGCCCCTCTTCCCGTTTTCCGTGAAAGCCAAGGCCTCCTCTTTTGTCGTCCCGCGCCCCATAGACGATGCGGCCTACCCGCGTCCAATAGGCTGCCCCCGCGCACATCGGACAAGGTTCGAGTGTGACGTAAAGCGTGCACTGATCGAGAAATTTGCCGCCGAGGTACTCGCTTGCAGCTGTGAAAGCTTGCATTTCGGCATGGGCTGTGAAGTCCCGAAGTCGCTCACAGAGGTTGTGGGCCCGGGCAATAATTTGTCCCCCGGCGACGATGACAGCTCCTACGGGAACTTCACCGGCATCGGCTGCCCGATGGGCCTGATCCAATGCTTGACGCATGTAGTCTTCGTCAGTCATGCTGTTGAGAGGGGGGCTTCCACTGGCGCAAGTTGCAGCCAATCTTGCATTAGGTCCATGGGGTTTTCACCTTCTATTTGGACTTGTCGTCCCTGGGACCCGTCGGGCTTGAAAGCTGCGATGTCTGATGTGCGAAGTGTGGTCCAGCCGTGGACGCGGTTCCAATGTTTTGCGAGAAGCTCTTGTTCGGGTTGCCCCAGAGTGGGCACCAGAACCGCAGTTCGGCCGAGCACGACGAGGTCGAGCAGGGTGCTGTAACCACTTCTGCATACGATGGTCTCGGCACAGCGTATGGCGGCCAGAAAGCGTTGGTCATCCGCGTCGTTCACCGTCAGGACATTGGCGTCTCTTTGTTCGCCGCCATTGGGCTTTCCCGCCATAATCAATGCGGGACGTCCGTCGTTGAGGAAGCAGGACTTGAGCGCTGCTTCCATGTCGCTCCGTTGGGGCTCTGGTCCGCTGACCAAGCCCAGCAGGACAGGTCTCTCTCTCGCGTCGTCGATGTCCCTGCACCGGGTCTGCTGCAATTGGAAGCGACTCAGTGGACCGATGTACCGGGTGGAGGAGGAGATGGGTGCAGACATAGGGCCCGAAAGAATCTGGTTTTCCGAATCGGGGACCCAGATGGCATCGAAAGCGCGGGCATAGTGTTGCAGGGTGCGCACGGCCATGTCACGCGCCATCAAGGGGACGGGTGGGTGAAGCTGGTGTGACATCAGCACGTTGGACACGCCAGGCGCATTTGACCAAGCGCCATAGCAGTTGTCGCTGAAGACATGGGTGACGCCTTGTTCGCGGGCAAGTGTGGAAGTCCAGTGCCTTTCCTTGGAGATGCTGCGGACAAACCCTGGCATTTGCAAGGCAATGCGCGCGAGCGTGCTGATGCCGTGTGCATATCGGATGGTCACCCCGGGTTTTTCAATCCGGGACCAAGATGCCAATCCGGAACTTGTGTGACAGCGGTCCCATTCTGCCATTCGGGCGTCGAGCCACGCTCCTGCTGTGCCCCTCGAGGCGATGATGACTTTGGCACCCAGGCATCTGGCTGCTACAATCAGAGGCCAAGTTCGGGTGGCGTGCCCCAAGCCCCAGTCCAAAATAGCAAAGAGCACAGTTGGAGTGTCCTTTGGGTTTAGGGTGGTGTCGCCGCACATGCGCTGTAATTTCGCATTTCATGGGCAAAGACAAGCTCCGCAAGTGGAAGGAGAACGCTGCGTTTTCCCACGTGTTTGAACCGGACCTCAAGTCCATTGTCGATGGGGCGACTTTGAATCGTGGACATTGGGCTGAAAAGGTCTTTGGCAACGGTCTGCCCATCACCCTCGAGCTCGGCTGCGGCAAGGGTGAATACACCGTCGGCCTTGCACGTCGCCATCCAGATCGGAACTTCATCGGTGTGGACATCAAGGGACATCGCTTTTGGCGTGGAGCCAAGACGGCTCAAGAAGAGGGGCTGTCTAATGTCGCCTTCCTCAGAACCAAGATTGAGTTTGTCCAGAACTTCTTTGCAGAAGGGGAAGTAAGCGAGGTGTGGCTCACCTTTTCCGATCCTCAGCCCAAAGACGAGAAGGGAACCAAACGCATCACATCTGAAGTCTTCCTTCGTCGGTATCAACAGTTCATGAAGCCCGGGGGCTTGATCCATGTCAAGAGCGACAGTCCATTGCTCTATGAACTCTCCAAGGCAGGATGGACACAAGCGGGGTTTCCTCTTCTGGAGGACAGTCAAGATGTCTACGGCGATCTCGTCCACCGCGTGGCGCCTGATTTTGCTGAGGTCTTGCAGATTCGAACATATTACGAGTCCCGGTGGCTCGATGAGGGAAAAAAGATCCATTACCTCAGAACGCGCGCATGATCGAGGAAAAAGCAACCGCTAGACCCGGGAGTGGGGATTTTGAACGGGATGTCCATGCCGTTGCGCGCCTGATTCCCTCGGGTCGTGTCACAAGCTATGGGGCCATCGCCCAATATTTGGGCGCGGCCCGGTCCAGCAGGATGGTGGGTTGGGCGATGAACAGAGCGCTGAACACGGCGCCTGAAAGCCATCCGGTGCCTGCCCATCGCGTGGTGAACCGGAGTGGCGTATTGAGTGGTCGCTTGCATTTTCCCACCCCTTTCTCGATGCAAGAGCGCCTCGAAGCTGAGGGAGTCACCATCCGTGATCATCAAGTGGTGGACTTCGATGCTCACTTCTGGAATCCATCCACCGAACTTTGACCCATGGACACAATGACACGAGAACACTTGACTGAAGCCCTGTCTGGGGTGATGGAACCGGATTTAGGCAAGGACCTCGTTGCACTGAATCTCGTCGAGATATTGATGATGGAAGAGAAGGAGGAGGGTTGGGCCCTTCGCCTTCGGGTAAAGACATCAAGTCCTGCAATGCACGCTCGTCAGCGCATGCGGGAGGCGGTGGAGTTTGCGCTAGAAAAGCTCGGCACCCGCCTGGGAATCAAGGTGACCTCTGAGGTTGAGGTGGTCCCTTTGGCAGAGGAAGAGCGCACCATGGAAACCCGAAAGGTGCTTCCCGGTGTGAAGCACGTTGTTGCGATCGCGTCCGGCAAAGGGGGTGTGGGGAAGAGCACCGTTGCGGCAAACTTGGCAGTGGAATTGGCTCGCCGGGGTCATGCCGTGGGCCTTATTGATGCCGACATATATGGACCGAGCATGCCGACCATGTTTGACGTGGTTCGCGAGAAGCCACAGCCGGTTGAGAAGGATGGTAAGCCCCTCATTGGCCCTGTGGAGGCACATGGTGTCAAGCTGCTCAGTATTGGTTTTTTTGCCGACCCCGATCAGGCCATTGTCTGGCGGGGCCCGATGGCTTCCAAGGCGCTTGGACAGCTGTTCACCGATGGGGATTGGGGAGATTTGGATTACCTCCTCATCGACCTGCCGCCTGGCACCGGAGACATCCACCTCTCTTTGGTTCAACTTGCCCCGCTCAGTGGGGTTGTGGTGGTCAGCACACCGCAGGATATCGCCTTGGTGGATGCCCGGAAGGGGGTCAGCATGTTCCAATTGGACAACATCAACGTGCCCGTGCTCGGCTTGGTGGAAAACATGGCCTACTTCACACCACCAGACCTGCCCGATCGGAAATACCATTTGTTTGGTAGGGACGGTGTCAAGCGATACGCTGAAGCATCTGGAACACCTTTTCTTGGAGAACTTCCCCTTGTACAGGCGATTCGAGAAGCGGGGGATGCGGGTCGTCCAGCTGCGCTCCAAGAGGGCACACATGCAGCGAATGCCATTGCGGAATTGACCGATCGACTTGTTGAGGAGTTGGAGCGTCTCCCGGCGTAAATTGCATCATGGCTAAAGCCCTCCCGGATCTCAACACCCTTCGCAAGCGCATCGACTGCGCATTGGATGAATTGCGTCCGTTTTTGCGTTCCGACGGTGGGGACATTTCTGTTTTGGCCGTTAAGGAAGACCTCACGGTAGAAGTGGAGTTACAGGGTGCTTGTGCGCATTGCTCGCAAGCTGCGATGACCATGCGTGCTGGGGTAGAGGAAGCTGTGCGGCGGGCTGTTCCTGAAGTGACACAGGTGCTTGCTGTCAATATGCCAGAAACCGCCAAAGGTTGAACTCATCGGACTTGGTGTTGTTGCACATTCAGTGCGCCATGACTCCTAAATTCGCTTTCTGAGACTCATGATTCAGACTGACATCCTCATTATCGGTGCGGGACCTTGCGGCCTCTTTACCGTATTCGAAGCTGGGCTTCTTAAGCTCAAATGCCATCTCATCGATGCTTTGCCTCAAGCCGGAGGCCAGTGCGCTGAGATTTATCCGAAGAAGCCCATTTACGATATCCCGGCGTATCCCGATATCCTTGCTGGAGAGCTTGTTGATCGGCTCATGGAACAGGCGGCACCTTTCAAGCCAGGTTTCACATTGGGCGAACGGGCTGAGACCATCGTCAAGGATGAAGACGACCAATTCATCGTAACCACCAATCGGGGCACTGTACACCGATCACCGATTATTGCGATTGCGGGAGGCTTGGGTTGCTTTGAGCCTCGAAAACCTCCAGTGGACCGTCTCGCTGAATACGAGGACCGGGGTGTGGAATACATCATCAAAGACCCTGAGTTTTACAGGGGTAAAAAGGTGGTCATCAGTGGAGGCGGGGACAGCGCTTTGGACTGGACGAACTTCCTCGCCGATGGCGTCGCTTCCGAAGTAACCCTGGTCCACCGGCGCGATGGCTTCCGAGGCCATCCGGACAGCGTACAGAAGGTGCTTGATCTTGCAGCCGAGGGTCGCATTCGTTTGTTGACCAACGGCGAAGTGATGGGCGTTGAGGGTGACGGGCGCCTTGAGGCATTAACGGTAAAGCACAAAACAGAGGGCGACCTTCGGCTGGAGACAGACCATTGGGTTCCGTTGTTTGGTCTCAGTCCCAAGTTGGGGCCCATCGCCGACTGGAGCTTGAACATTTCCAAGAACGCCATCGAGGTCGACACCTTCGATTACAGCACGAATGTCGACGGAATCTATGCCATCGGGGACATCAACACATACCCGGGAAAATTGAAGCTCATCTTGTGCGGCTTTCATGAGGCCACACTCATGGTTCAAAGCGCTTTCAAGCGGATTTATCCTGACAAAAACCTCGTCCTCAAGTACACGACAGTAAACGGTGTCAACGGATTCTAACCATGACTTTTATTCGCGTCACTGTGATAGACCGAGAGGGTGTCTCCCATGAGTTGGAGGCCCCAACTGACATGAACATGAATATCATGGAGCTCTGCAAGAGTGCTGAGTTACCCGTTGAGGGCACATGCGGAGGAATGGCCATGTGCGCGAGTTGTCATTGCTACGTAGAAAGTGCCCACGCGGAGACCATGCCCGAGAAGTCAG
>CACAUH010000069.1 GCA_902535565.1 uncultured Bacteroidota bacterium
ATGTGCTTGAAAATCTTGACAAAGCTTTCCTGCAATACATCCTCTGCATCCTCCCGGGCATTGGTGTGGCGTATTGCCGTGGCAAACAGCTGACCGCTGAACCTCGCGTACAGCTCCTGCTGCGCAAAAGAACGTTGGGCCTTGCAACCCTCAATCAACTGTTTGACTTCCTCACTCGACGCCATGGCTCCCCCTAAGAACGGCTATTCCAACCCATCCGTTGCCTCGCCTCAGGCAAATCTTGTCGCGTCCACGCCGAGCCACTCAATGGCAGAACCGTGAAACATGAGCGATCGGTCCGCCTCCGACAGGTCCATCTCCGTTTCCAAGTATCGTCCAAACTCCAAATCGCCCAGTGGAAATGGATAATCGGACCCCATCACAATGCGATGAGCCCCCTGAAGTTCAAGGGCGTATTGCATCATCCGTGCGTCGTGAGTGATGCTGTCCACCCAGAAGCGCCCGACATAATCTCGGGGATTGTTTGGATTGTCGACCGCCACCAGATCCGGCCTGCAACGCCAACCATGCTCTATACGCCCCAGCGTCGACAAGAACGCACCCGACGCATGACTGAACATCACCCGCAGGTGGGGATGCCTGTCGAAGATGCCGGAGAACACCATCGAGCAAGCTGCCCTTGATGTCTCTGCCGGCATGCCAACGAGCCAAGGCAACCAATATTTGGTCATCATCTCCTTGCCCATCATGTCCCACGGGTGGATCATGATGCACATGCCAAGACGCTCACAAGCCTCCCACAATGGATTGAATCTCGGCTCGGAGAGATTGTACCCGTTGATGTTGGATCCAATCTGAATGCCATGCAGCCCCAACGCTTTACAACGCTCGAGTTCGGCAATGCTCAATTCGGTGTCCTGCATGGGCAAAGTGCCAAGGCCCACATAGTGACGCGGATGATCTTGGACCGTGCGCGCAATGTCATCGTTTAAGAACCGTGCAATGTCGCAGGTGTCCTGAGGTTTTGCCCAATACGCAAACAGCACCGGAATTGTACAGACCACCTGAACTTGGACGCCACACTTTGCATACTCTTCGATTCGAACTCGCGCATCCCAGCAGTTGGATTGAACCTCTCTAAAGAAACGGTCTCCCTGCATCATTCGCGCCGCACCCTCTTTGTGATGTTCCAGATGAATGAAGGCGCCATAGCCCAGCTTCCTGCTCCAGTCAGGCAGCGACTTGGGCATGATGTGTGTGTGGGTGTCGATTTTCAGCATCCAGCCGGAAGTTAATGTTGGACTTCTGTGCGACGTTCCACGAAACGCAAATCAAGCCTGTTGTTGGGCGTCGCCCTCCACCCAGTCCATTCGGATGCCACAAGGTGCAGCACATCATCGTGCCACAAGGGAATCACAGGCATTTCATCCAATACATGGCGTTCCATGTTGCGAAGCACCTCATGCCGCTCCGCTCCTGCTGGAAGGGTTGAAGCCATGCGCAACAGGCTGTCTGATACCACATCTGCATACCGTGTGTAATTCGGTCCCGCAGGAGTCCAGCGCGACCGGTCGAACAGACCGAGGAAATTCTCTGCGTCGGGATAATCGGCCAACCATGATTTTCGAAAGAGGGACACCTCGCTTTGGGCAACACGCTCCGCATCAATGCCGCTCGGTGCAACGTCGATGACAACATCGACTCCAAACTTCTCCCATGTGTGCTGCAAGGCGGCAGCCAACTCAGCAGTTGAAGGCTTGGTTCCAAGCACCCCGGCATTTAAACGAGTCAGGGGCGGCTCCGGACCCACGCCCACTTGAGCCAACAATTCCTTGGCTGCTATCGGGTCGTGGACGAGGGAAACATGACCCGGCCTCTCCTCTTGAGAAAAGCCCGGCATTCCATGGGGCACGAACCCAAGTGCAACAGAGGCACCCCCAGCCCTCAACTCGTCTACCAGTAATTGCCGATCCAAGGCCATGCTCATCGCGCGTCGGACTTCTGGCAAGATGGGTGCCCTGCCAATGGCTGCGCATGAGGCGCTATCGGCCAGAATACCGATGTAATCGGTTTTTAGAAACGGGACGGTATACCGCTTGAAACGCCCCTGCCATTCTGAATTCCACTGGCCATCACCGTCAAAGAACACGTCCATCCATTCCGGTCTTGGTGCAGAAACAAAATCATACCGACCCTGACGAAAACCCAGCATTTCCGCTCCTTCTTCCCGATTGAACTCAATTCGAACGCCATCCAGCAATGGGAGGCGCCGACCATCGGCAGCCCGCATCCAATACTCCGGGTTTCGATGCAACACCATGGCCGTTTCCGGCAACCACCCCTTGAGCAAGAATGGCCCAGTGCCGAGGTCGAGCGCTTGGGCATTTACACCAACCCCTCCTCCTTTTAGTATCGAAGCTTGGGGCGTGGCTAGAAGACTGGCAAACACCGGATTTGGGGCTTTCAGACGCAGGACCACACTGTCCAAACCTATGGCCGTGACCCCTCCCTCGTCAAGGAGGCCGTCGAGTATCCACCTTCCGGGAAGGGCCTGTACAGGGTCTAGCAACCGTTGAAAACTGAGGACCACGTCGTCCGCAGTGAGGGGCGAGCCATCGTGAAAACTCACATCACTTTTCAATTTGAACGAATAGACTGTCCCTCTGCCGGAGACCGACCATTCTGAGGCGAGGGCGGGAACCACATTCAATGCCGTGTCAAATTCAAGAAGGCCCTCATACAACTGGTCGACAACCCAAAGGGACTCCAAATCAACAGCCCGAGCTGGGTCGATAGACTGGATGCCATCGGCAGCGTTGTAGACGAACAAATCCAGCGGGCCTTCACTTTCCCCGTGCGAACACCCGGAAAGAACTGCAAACATTAGGATTGCGAGCCATTTCCCTGCTTCGATTTCCATTTCCATTTGACGGAACATGCGGAAAAGTTAAACCTCTTGCGGCCTGCGAGGTTCTACTTTCGCCACACGATGTCCACTTCGCGTTTCCTCTTCCTGTTTTTGGTCCTATCGACCCTCCCTCAATTGCTTTTTGGACAATCGCACACGCTCAGTGGACGGGTCATCGATGCGGAAACGGGAGAGTACATTCTCGGTGCCACGGTTGTCGTTGAGGAAGAGGCAACGGGGACCGCTTCAAACACTTACGGCTTCTACAGCCTGACATTGCCCGCTGGCGTTCGAAAACTGAACTGGTCTTTCATTGGATATGTTCAAGAGACGCGAGAGGTGAATCTCAATCGCGACCAGACAATCGACATTGAGCTCCGACCCAATGTCATTGCTGTGGCTGCAGCTGAGGTCGAGGCAGAGCGATCGGCCCACACTGAGAGCACCGACATGGGTAAAGCAAAGGTGGGCGTGGAAACCATCAAGTCCCTCCCCGCCCTTTTGGGAGAGGTTGATGTGCTCAAAGTCATCCAATACCTCCCTGGCATCCAGAGCGCGGGTGAAGGCAATTCAGGCTTTTATGTTCGCGGCGGTGGACCGGACCAAAACCTGGTCCTTGTGGATGACGCAGTGGTATACAATGCCTCCCACCTCTTCGGGTTCTTCAGCGTTTTCAACGCGGATGCGGTTAAGGACATCGAGATCACCAAAGGCACGATGCCCGCGCGGTTCGGAGGGCGAGTGAGCTCCGTTCTGGACATCGGGCTCAAAGAAGGAAATGCACGCAGAACGGCAGTCAGTGGCGGAATCGGCCTCATCAGCTCACGCCTCACAGTGGAAGCTCCCATTGTGGAAGACACGGCGAGCTTTATCATCAGTGGCAGGAGAACCTATATCGATCTATTGGCCAAGCCTTTCGTAAACCCCGAGAGTGCCTTTACGGGTTCGGGCTATTATTTCTATGACCTCAATGCCAAAGCCAATTGGCGGGCTTCGGCGAAAAACCAATTCTACCTCAGCGGCTACTTTGGCCGAGACGTATTCAACTTCCAATCCAGCGCATCCAACTTCGGAAGCAGAATCCCATGGGGAAATGCCACCGTTACCGCAAGGTGGAACCACGTGATCAATGACAAGGCCTTTCTCACCACAACAGCCACCTACAGCGACTATGAATTTGCCTTTGAGGCGCGACAGGACAGCTTCACTTTTGGCTTCAGAAGCGGCATTGACGACCGGGGTCTGAAGACCAGACTGACCCTGTACCCCAATGTGAGGCACACCGTTCGAGCGGGTTTGGAATACACCTACCACACCTTTTTGCCCACGGAATTTTATGCCACGTCTAACAATGTCGACTTTGACTTGGGGGAAGCAGTTCGCACCCGCAGCCACGAGATGAGCGTCTACGTCGAAGACGAGTTCGACGTGTCCGATGCCCTTCGAATCAACGCCGGAATAAGGTGGAGTGGCTTTCTTCAAACTGGCCCATTCACTCGCTACGTGCCCCCTCAGCAGAATGACCCTTTGGCCGCCACCCAAGCAGCCGATGAAATCCGCTACACACCTGGGGAAACTGTCGCCACCTACGGACTCTTCGGCGGCTCCATTTCCGGGTTGGAACCCCGCCTGTCTATGCGCCTGACCACCGGACCACGGAGCTCCATCAAAGCTGGCGTGGGGCGAAACCTCCAGTATATCCACCTGGCCTCGCTCTCCCCTACTTCGCTTCCCGGTGATATCTGGCTCCCCAGTTCAGACAGGGTGCGCCCACAGGATGGCACGCAGGTGTCGGCAGGCTGGTTTCGGGATTTTGGTGCCGACCGCAACATTGAGGCGTCGGTGGAAGTCTATCACAAGTGGCTCTACAACCTGGTCGCCTATGCCGACGGTAGTACGCCTGAGGACAACATCCGAAACAACGTCGACAACAACCTCGTATTCGGCAAGGGAACGAGCTATGGTGCAGAGTTCTTCCTCAAACGAAGAAGAGGCGAATGGACGGGTTGGATTGGCTACACCTGGAGTAAGACCGACCGAGAGTTTGCTGAACTCAACGAAGGACGTCCCTTCCCCTCTCGCTACGACAGAAGGCACGACCTGAGCGTGGTGCTGGAATGGACTTTGGATGACCGGTGGAAACTCGGTGGAACCTTCATCTACGGCACGGGCAATGCCATTACAGTTCCGTCACAACGGTATTTCTTGGATGGCAACCTCGTGGACGTTTATGGGCCGCGCAATGGCTTCCGAATGCCAGCGTATCACCGAGCAGATTTCGGTGCCACTCACAACCCTCGCCCAAAGAAGGGGCGTGAACGCAAGGGCCAATGGGTGTTTTCCGTTTACAATCTTTACAATCGGCAGAATCCATACTTCATTTATTTCGGCAACGATGGAGATTTGACCGAGGGAACACTGGACATTCAGGCCTACCAAGTGAGCCTGTTTCCCATCCTCCCATCGGTCACTTGGAACTTCAAGTTCTGAGGTTTCCAGCCGAAAATGTCCATTTGACACTTGCCGCAGGGGCAACAGTCATGCCTCACTCTAAAGACACCAAGCGCCGCTACCTTCGCCCCATGGGACCGCTCTCCGCGCTCAATCCTTTTTTCTGGAAATACCGCGGTCGGTTGTTGCTCGGGTTTCTATTTGTCTTCTTAACGAATGCCTTTGCGGTCTTCGCCCCTGTGGTCATTGGCGAAGGCATCAATGCCTTGGAGGATGCCTACTCTCGTTTCCTGCGCCCCCTGTCTGAGGGGGCCGATGCCAACGACCTGTTTCTCAACGCCTCTCTCAACCTTCCACCGACCTTGGGACACATCTCGGATTGGACGGGATGGAGTGTAAACGGGTTCGCTTCCCTGCGCAACCAGAACGACGTCATATCGGCCATTGCGACCATTGCTGGGCTCCAAGCCGTCCTTTATCTCTTGGCCTACCTGCTGAAGGGCATCTTTTCATTCATGACGAGGCAAACCATCATTGTGATGAGCCGGCTCATCGAATACGACCTCAAAGCGGCCATCTACGATCACTATCAACGCCTTCCGCTCTCTTTTTACAAAATCCACGCTACGGGGGACCTCATGAACCGCATCTCCGAGGATGTCTCCAAAGTCCGGATGTATCTCGGCCCGGCCGTGATGTATGGCCTGACGTTGGTCACCATGATGGTCCTCACCATCGGTGTCATGGTCCAAATTGACCCGGTCCTTACCCTATGGTCATTGGCCCCACTCCCCTTCATGAGTGTGTCGGTCTATTTCGTCAGTGCGCGGATTCACCAAAAAAGCGATGCTGTTCAAGCCCAGCAAAGCCTGCTCAGCGCTATGGTACAGCAAGCCTATGCGGGAATCCGCGTCTTGGTGGCCCACCGCAGGGAGGCCCGCGCTGAAGCTCGATTTGCCAATGAGGCTGACCTGTACAAAGCCCGAACGCTGGACCTGGTCAAGGTCGATGCCCTTTTTATGCCCATCATTGTCATGCTTGTGGGCCTGAGCACCATTCTGACTATTTATGTTGGCGGGCTTAGGGTCCTGTCGGGCGACCTTCAATTGGGCCACATCTTCCAATTTGTATTCTATGTGAACCTATTGACATGGCCCTTCGCATCGATTGGCTGGGTCACCTCCCTCATTCAAAAGGCCTCCGCG
>CACAUH010000070.1 GCA_902535565.1 uncultured Bacteroidota bacterium
CTCAGCCCTGCATTTCGTCGAAGACTTGCCGCAGGTCCACGATGGCTCGGTGGAATCCGATGGCGTGGAGCGTTACAAGTTCCGGGATGGAACCCAAGCCTTGGTGTCGTCAATGGTCAACGCATTGGGCGGCACGTCCGGGGAAACGCTGCGCACAGGACATTCACTCGAGCGGGTCTCGAAGCAAGGGCAGGGGTTCACGTTGGAGTGGTCAGGGCACCCGCCTTTGGAGGTGGACATCGTGCTCTTGGCCTTGCCGCTGCCTGCGCTGCGTACGATTGAGTTTCAAGGCGTCGACATGCCCTCAGCACTGACCGACTACATCGCTGAGGCAGGCATGGGGACGCACGCCAAAGTCATCGCGGGATTCGATTCCAAGCCTTGGGCAGAAGCCGGGTACGAGGGGGAGGTTTTGACCGACGCGAGTCCCCAAACCTGCTGGGACAGCAACCCGTTTCTGGAGGGGGCTGGTTCCCTGACATTCCTGCTCGGCGGCGATGCGGGGGAGGGGGTCAATGCAAACGATGCCGGCGCCCTGGTGGCCCAATTCACAGCGGACTTGGCCCCACTCAACCTCGGGCTGTCGGACGCCCGATCAGGCAACGATTGGGCCATCAACTGGGCGCAGCAAGAGGGCTATGGCGGAAGCTATTCGTGTCTGGACCGTGGGCAGTATACAGTGGCCATGGACCACTTCTTCTTTGGGGGAGATGAAGACGAGCGGCAGGTCAGCTTCGTGGGCAACCTCGGTTTTATCGGAGAGGCATTCAGCGGCGACTTCTGGGGCTACATGGAAGGGGCTGTCGAGACCGGCTGGATGGCGGCCCGCCACGTGGTGGACGAACTCGCTTAAGTGTTAACTCGGATCCATCGATTTCTAGAGTCGTTGGATTGATGCCGGGGGTGCAGAAGAATCGGTGCTGAAAGAATGCTTGATGCCTTTCGATGTGAATCTGTAGAGGCGTGATTTGGCAGAATGCGCTGGCTGTTTCCATATTGCAGGTCCACCAAATTCATCATGTCTCTCGTCTGAAGCATAGCAGTATTTGCAGCGCTTTTGTGTCTCCATTGCAAGTCTGGATGTGCCCAAGATTCTACTCTGCACGTCGAAGTGTCCATGGCTGCAAGGGGTTTCATGTGTCCGTTTGTAACCCCAATGGTGGTGGACTATTTGGAACAAAAAGGGGCCCATTGGTTAAACCATGATCGGCAGGCCAGCACCATTATGCTCGTCCGCTGAAGAAGTCGGTTTTGGGAATGGACAACGCAGATTAATATTGAGCGCTGCATTTGGAGTTCGGGATGTTCATTTGCCTGTCCATGGATGGCCTGTCACCGTTTGTCGCATTTGCCTTTGTTGCCATTGTACTTTCGACCGCGGTCGGCTTTTATTTGGCGTTGCGGTCGAGGACGTTTTTGTTGCTGATGGGCACTTGGGTTGCCATCCAGACCGCGATGGGCCTCTCCGGGGCCTTTCAAAACACCTCGGTACTGCCCCCTCGAATCATGTTGTTGGGAATGCTTCCCGCCTTGATTTTGCTCGGGGCTTTCGCTTTCTCGGGTTGGGGCATGCGTTGCACGCAGGAAATTGACCTGAGGTGGCTTACCCTGTGTCACAGCATTCGGGTTTTTGTTGAACTTGTTTTGGCGGTGCTCTACCAACATGGAGCGATGTCTGTCCTGGTGACATACCATGGATTCAACTTTGACATCTTGTCTGGGATGACTGCCCCTGTTATGGCCATCCTGTTGTTCAAGGAAGGCAAGTTGAAATGGCCTCGAGGCCTGCTTATTTGGAATGTTGTCTGCCTGTTGCTCTTGCTCGTCGTCATCGCAACGGCCATCCTATCGACGCCTTCGCCGCTTCAGCGGTGGTCTTTTGACCAACCCAACATTGCCATCTTGCACTGGCCATTTTGCTTGTTGCCTGCTTTTGTGGCGCCGATGATGGTTGGAGGGCATGTGTTGGCCATCCGGAAGCTGTGGCATGGAGAGATTATAAATGCAGGCCGATGACGAGAACATCGTCGGTTTGCTCTCGGTCTCCCTTCCAGCCTTTGAACTCGGTATCGAGGGCTTTCTTCTGGTCGGCCATGTTCATTTTGCTGGTCTCACACAGCAACTCCTTGAACCGCTTTCGCATGAACTTCTTGTCCTTCGGGCCGCCGAATTGATCTTGATATCCATCGGAGCAGAGATAGAGCTTGTCTCCCTCTTCGAATGACAAAATGGTCGATGTGTATTCTTTGGTTTCGTTGTACAGGGATGAGCCCACTGGGTTGCGGTTGCCTTTGGTGATCGAGATGGACTGGTTGCGCACGATATAAAGGCCGCTGTTTGCGCCACAGAATTCAATGGCGTTGCCGCTTTGGTTGACCGCAACCAAGGCGATGTCCATGCCGTCTTGCATGTTCAGTTGGCCTTTGTCAGAGAGGGCCTTGATGATTTTCTGGTCAAGGGATTCCAAAATTTGTCTTGTGTTCGTGATGTTTTCCCTCAATACAATGTCGTTGAGCAGGTCGTGTCCGAGGATGGTCATCAAGGCCGCTGGAACCCCATGCCCGGTGCAGTCCACGGCGGCGACGATTTGAATGCCATCTGCCTCTCCGTACCAGAAGAAGTCACCGCTTACGATGTCCTTGGGCTTGAACAGAATGAACCCGTCCTTGAATGATTCGGTGACATTTCGCTTGTCTCCGAAAATGGACCGTTGCATTGTTGCGGCGTAGTAGAGGCTGTTCAGCGCATTTTCTTTCTGAAATTCTAAGTTTTGCTTGGCTTCAATAATGCGCCCTTCGACGTCATCGGTTTCTTTTCGGATGTATTCAATCAGAACGAAGGCAATGGCAGCTGCTGAAATCAGGCCGATGATATGGAAGGGGTAGATATAGCTTTCGTCTGTTTCATACAGCGGTTCATAATTCAGATTGTAGAGGATGGAAAGGCCATAGAAAGTGATGGCTGTTCCAAAGCAAATCAACCCGGGTTTTTGCTTTTTGAAAATTATGGCGCCTAGCATGGCGGTTAAAACGAAGAAGAGGTCGTTGCTGAAATCTTCCCCATAGACCATGATCACAGTCAAGACAGCGAGGTTCACCGTGAAAATCAGCATGAACTTGGCCGACGTATGGCGGTTCTTGAGGAGAAAGTAGAGCGGGGGGATAAACAACAGCGCCAGGGAGAGGTCGATGCCGGCTGAAACCCATTCGCCAAGTGCTGCGAAAATGATCGAGTAGAAAAGGGTGGTGGCCATGCCCGTAAGGCAGATGTAGGTCACCAATCGGGTGTTCCGAATTTGAAACAGTGGGGTCGACTCGGTGATGCCCAAGTTTCTGATGGAATTCCTCAAACGAAAAAGCATAGCGTGTGTCTGCCGTGTGTCCCGACACCGCAAGGTCTATATCGGGCGACATCGAGTCAAGCGAAGCGACATGCTCGGCTGATTTTGGCTGACTTTGGTGGCTTTGGTGCTGTCTTGTATGTTGCGGTATGATGGAGACAGAAGAGATTCGGAAGTTTCTCGAAGAGGACTATGCCCAAGCATTTTCTTCCAAGGAACCTCGGCAGGTGATGGGAGAATTTGTATCAGATTCCGAGTTGTCGTTCCATCAATTGGGTTTGGACAAGAGCGGAAAAGGGGGCAAAGGGAAGACCGTTCGTGTCCATACAGGAAGCCTCTGGAAATCATTGGCAAAAGGCCGCATGCCCGCCTCGATCATGTTGGCCATTGTATTTCGTCGACTTGCCAAATTCAATTACCACAGAAGTACCATTGAGTTGTCAGAAGTTGTGAATTCAAGGGGCGGATTTCCAGTTGCTTTGGTTCGCTGGGAAAGACACTGTGATCAGGGGAATGTATTTGAAAGGGGGTATTCCGTTTTGAAACTCGATTCTTCTGAGGGGCGCTGGAAGATTGCTGAGGGTTGGACTTTAGATGAGCCATCTCAGTGGGATCCAGAAGCTACAGGTGTCGAGTTCAGCAGGGTTTAAGTGAAGGCGGGCAAAGTGAGTGGCTGATTAAGGAGATAGTTATATCAATCTTGTAGGGTTGAAAATCGAGATTGGCTTTTTTATATGAAAAACGCTGGCGTAAGATTGTTCCTACCCTTAAATTGAAAAAGCCAATTGTTGTTTTATGTTTTCAATTTTGCATCGTTCAGGGGCTGCCCGAATTGTGTTCAGTCAACTCCTTTTGGGGCTTGGCTTACTTGGCATTACTTGTGAGTCTAGGGCTGCTTTTGAATCGTTGTCTTATGAGATGGTGAATGGAGAGGCGGGGACGGGTGTTTTTCGAATATTCGCCAACTTCTCCGACTCAGAGGATGAATTGATTGCCATTTTTGGAAACGCAGATCATCATATGTCTCTCGATGGTGACCTTGGCTCAGATTTGGATGAGTCTGGAGTGCCGGAGAGTTGGTTTACAATAGGCGAGGAGCCCTCCAGCCTCAATGCATTGTACACGGTCGGTATGACGGATGCATTGGATGCATTGGCGAATGGAACGGGGTTCACAGTGAATTCGGATGCCGGTGGTATGATTTTCACCCATCCCGGTGCAATGGAGCAGGCAATGGCAGGAGAAGACTTGAAGGTTCTGATTGGCCAATTCCAGTTGAACGGTGGCCAAGCGGAATTGTCAATGAGTCTCTATTGGAAGAGCGCCATGGGAGCATCGGTCGAGACCTTCGACGTGAGTTTGTTGTTTCCTTCCGCTAGTGCTTTGGGATGCACTGATTTGGATGCTTGCAATTACGCCGAATCGGCCGCTATTGATGACGGTTCTTGTGCGTATGCGACGAGCACTGTGGATTGCAATGGACTTTGTTTCAATGATACCGACCTTGATGGTGTCTGTGATGAAGATGAAATTGAGGGGTGTACAAATCCCGTTGCAGACAATTTTTCGGAGCTGGCCACAGAAGATGATGGCACGTGTATAGTCCAGGGGTGCACCGATGTGGCAGCAGACAATTTTGACCAAACTGCGACGTCAGATGATGGCGGTTGTTTGTTTGTCGGTTGCTTGGATGTCGACGCTTTGAATTTTGACCTTCATGCGAATGCCGAAGGTGATTGCGAATACGCCCCTCCTGGCTTCTCCGGAGCGTCTTGGGAGCAGGTTGGAACATGGGAAGGCACGCCCGTCTACAGAATCTACATTGATTTTGTCAATGTGAACGACCAATTAATCGCCCTGTTTGGGACATCAGAGAGTCCGCTTTTGCTTTCCTCTTCGGACAGCTTCTTGCAAGATGGAATGGGCAACAGTCTCGCCATGGTCACATCGATGGACCTTTCTGATTCTTGGGTAACCATTGGCCAGAGTTCAGAAGGAGAAGGTGGATTGTATCAGGCTGGCATGGAGTCGGCCTTTGCCAATTTTGAATCAGGGGGGGAGTTGCTTGTGGATTCTTACTCTGGAGGCATGTGGTTTTCCTCGCCATCTGAAGAGCCCAATGGTGCCCGAACTTATCCCGTTGAAGGGCGAGCGCTGGTGGGACAAGTCATCACAAATGGACAGGTCTCGTGCCATTGGAATGTGCGGTGTGAATCCCCGTCAGGCGAGCAGTATTCTGAAGTCGTTGACATGCAGTTTCCCCTTGGAACGCTGGGTTGTGTCGATGTGGAAGCGTGCAATTTTGATGAGAGTGCGGAACTCAGCGATGGCAGTTGCGAGTTTGAAAGCTGCGCAGGGTGTACGTTGGCCAACGCAGCCAATTTTGATGCTGAAGCCACCATTGACGATGGCTCATGCACCATTGAGGGATGCACTTACGAAGAAGCAGACAACTATGTTCCTGAAGCCAACTCGGACGATGGCTCATGTTATTTCGGCGATGTCATCTGCGGTCTCGGAACTGTTTGGGACGAGGACAGCGAAACATGCATTTGGACAGATACCTGCCCCACAGACATTGATGGGAATGGCTACAGGGGCATGAATGACCTGTTGCTTCTGCTGGCCAACTTCGCCTCTTTTTGCGAAGTCGAATAAGAACAAATTCATTGGGATATAAGACCACTTAACCTCCAAGCCATGAGATTAATTCAAATTTTTATTGTTCTCGCTGCGACAGTTTCACATCATGTGATGGTTGCTCAGGACACACCTGGTTGTACCGCCACTTTTGCGGGCAATTACAATCCCAGTGCAACCATCAATGACGGGTCATGTGATTATGATCTTGCTCAGATGTTGGACGAAGGGCATTGCATAGGAAGCTTGATTGACGAAGGCGCTTTTTGGATTGATTTCCAAGGCATTTCTTACCAAGGTGGCGTGATTATTCATGTGAACCCGGATTTGGGAAAAGCCTTGATTTGCGATGAGGAGAATTACACGGAAAATGGCCAGTCTACATGGCAATGGGGATGCTATAACGAGTCTATGGGCAGCACGTCTTGTGGATTGTATCAGGGATTTCAAAACACCCAGACCATCAACATGGCTGCGTGCTTGGATTCCGAGGGTGCCCCATCAATGGCTTGGGATGTGGTAA
>CACAUH010000071.1 GCA_902535565.1 uncultured Bacteroidota bacterium
GGCCGTCCAGGTGCGTTCGATGGTGTAACTGCCGGTGCACCCAGGAGTCACTGCGTCACTGTATTCCACGATCACCTCGGGAGCGTCGTCGCAGTTGTCCTCGGCCGAAGCCATGGCAATGCCATTGGCCTCCGGGGTGGTGTCGGCCTCGCAGTTCTCGTCGGTGGACAGATTGGCGTCAACCGGGCAATACCAGATGGTCACCTCCGGGGCGTCCGTGTCGATGAGGGTCACCACCTGCTCATAAGGCTCGCTCTCATTCTCGCAATCGTCAACCGCCTTGTATGTGTGGAGGTATACTCCGGCGCAGTTGCTGCTCACTTCGCTCACGGAAACCAAAACCACCTCGGAGTCACCACATACGTCACTAGATGAAGCACCGTAGATACCATCAGATGAATACTCCTCACAAGCGATGTCGTGAGTCGGTGTGGCCGTGAGATCAGGGGCCGTGGTGTCTTCAATCGTGAAGGTGGCAGAGGTCTCAGATGCGTTGCCGCAATCATCTGTGGCCGTGAAGGTCACAAGAATGCTGCCTGTGAAGGCACTGCAGCCCTGAACGGCACCAATAATTTCTCCTTCATCCGTCACAACAAAGTCATTGGACCAAACAACATCACCGCAGTTGTCAGAAGCCATCGCACCACCGTTACTGGTCAACCAAGCGAAGAACTCTTCTTGGTTCAAATTGCCATCGCACTCAGCTGTATATGACAGAGCTTCGACGGAAATAACCGGAGGTGTGTTGTCATAGACCGTGATGGTCTGCGTGTGACCTACTTGGTTACCAGAGCAATCCTCAGCAGTCCATGTGCGGTCTACCTTGTATGATCCCGTGCAGGTCACGTCATACTGTGGAGACTGTCCATTGTAGGTTACCGTAGGTCCTGTCGCATCACTGTCTTCACAGTTGTCACTTGCTGTGACCTCAGGAACCTCAATGTCCATGTCCTCGCAAGCCACTGAAATGTCAGCAGGTGCATTGTCAAATGTGGGAGCCTCAGTATCGTGACGGGTGTAAGTCTCAGTACCGGTAATGACGTCATAGCAATCGGCATCATATGCAGCATAGAAAAGGGTCACGGTAGACTCGTCCTCACCGCATTCGTTGTTCTGCTCCTCGTTGCACTCGAGGTCAAGCAGGACGTCTCCCGTACCCCCTTGAATTTCCGCGCCATTGATGGCACCGTCATAGCTGAACCATCCACCTGCACCGTAGTTGCAGTTGCGATCGTTGGCCATCTCTCCGACTTGGAAGCCGAAATACTCGCTCGATGGCGCGTGAGACAATTGAAGGGTCGTGCCCTCCATACTGCCCTCTCCCACGAGGAAGCTCAATCCGCTATTCAACGTGTAGATGGACCAAGCATCAGTGATGTCTGGCGTTGGGGCACATGACATGTCATACTTATAACCACCATCCCAATCTGCTCCACTGGTTCCGTTGTCATAGTAAATGCTGACGTTCAGAATGGCCGTTGGGTCGTTGATATCGGCAACCTGTCCGGAGACCACAGCCACGTCGTTTTCAAATTGAATTAGCGACAATCCGTCCGCAGTGGGCATGAAATAACGATCGTCGTCCGAATCACCATCAACGTCAAACAAAACAATAGCACCGTCTTCACCCGTGCCCAATGCAGTGGTAGCCGTGCACACTGTGCGGCTCTGAATGTCCTCAGCCATGCCGCAGGACACAACACCGCGACTTGCTCCCTGCTCGCCATCACATTCAGTTGGAAGCTCGTCCAAGCACTGAACCGATTCATCGGAAAGCGCTGGCAAAAATTCCATTGGCTCATCGCAGGGATCCACTGCTTCCTCCCCAAAAGCGTAGCAGTCATCCTCCGTCCATGCAATATCCTCTGGATTCGCACCGGCAATGAGCGCATCCATCTCGCATTGGCAGATTGCGTCCCAATTATCGGCACAGAATTCGTCATTGGCGATCAGAGTAGCGAACAATTCAGGAGACTCTGGAGCGCCGCAATCTTCCCACTCCCAATCGATATCATTGGGGTCGACGCCCTCTTCAAGCAAGTAGAGCTCACACCCGCAGATGAGGTCCCAATTATCCTGGCACCAATCATCGTTGGCATAAATAATTGCTACAAGATCTGGATCAGCCCAGTCGGGAGCTTGCCCGATTGCAGTGCTTGTCACTGCGCTCAAAGTCGAAACAAAAAAGAAAGCCAGTGAGGCTCTAAATAGCTGGTTAAGCATAACGTAGGTTTTGGTGCACCTAAATTGGCCCCAACTCATTAATTTTCTAACGAATACCTATATATGCACGACACAAATAGTATAAGTAATTATGTGAGTACAAATTATGCTGTATCTATTGAGTGTAATCCATCTGATTTCTGTCTCAAATCACATATCTGGACAATTCGGAAAAAGCATTTTCGGGACGTTTTATACGACCATCGTAACAAAATCAGCCAGACTGAATCAACATGGTAGGCGCCTTCATTCGACTTTGAATTAGGCTTTGAAGAATCAAAAAGGGCCACCCTATTGGGCGGCCCTTTCCGTAATCAGAAGGTGATGGAGATTACTCCGTCACCAAGAGCTTCTTCACCACCAGGTACTGGCTGCTGGAGAGGCGGATTTGGTACATGCCGCTTTCAAGGGCGTTTGCTTCGATGTCGAGCGTGTGGTTCACGTTCGGAGAAACAATGCCGTCGTACAGCTCGGAGACCAAGATGCCGTCCATCGTGTACATGTCCACGCGGAGGCGCATGTTCTGTGTCACCGTGAAGCCAAGCAAGCTCAGGTCATTGGTGGGGTTAGGCTGAAGGTTCGTCACGCGGATCGGTGACTTGCCCGTCAACACATCGCCAGCACCACCGATGATGCCCGGCGTGTGGTCTTCGTCCTGACCTCCGGACACCAAGGCACCGTCGTCCTCGCCACAGTCGTCGCCATTCACCGAGATGGAGTAAGCAAACTCAGTCGCGTTGCCGCAGTCGTCACTGGCCGTGTACTCACGGTCAATGCTCCATGGCAAGCAGCAGTCGAGGTCACCGAACAAGTCGCCGCTGAAGAACACAGCGTCATCCCCGTAAGTGCCCGTGGCCATAATCCAACCACTGTAGCCGTAGTTGTCGTTCTGGTTGTTGGCTCCCAATCCAATCTGGAACGCGTAGTACTCGTTGGCAGGTGCATGCGACAAGGAAAGGTTCAGACCATCGTAGTCGCCAGATCCCATAACGCTTCCTGACTCCAGAATGCGGTAGTCCCAGTTCTCGTGGTCGTCAACCAACACACCGCAGTCGCGCTTGTAGTTGGTCTGGCCAGCCACGAACCAATCGTCCCAGCTGGAGGCAGCACCGTAGGTCACCGTCAAGGTGAGCATGCCCGTGCCAGCCTCATTGACCAACTCCTGCTCCAGCATCCATGTGCCGTCGTTCATCTGAGACACCAAGCCGGAGCCGACGCTCGTGAAGTCAACACGTGGCTGGCCATCGAAGTTGAACAGGCTGAACGCGTGAGGATCCAAGCCATTGCAAGCCTCTCCGTCGGCATATGCCGCTGGAGTTGTGCTCAAGCAGAAGCTCATCACGTCATCAGTTGGAGCATAATCGCCAACGTAAGTCTCACTAGATGCAATGGCAACATCGCTGTCGCAGTTGTCAGACGCAGCCGTCTCGCAGGCGTCAGGAATCGTCACCGTGCCACTCAAGTCCTCACAGCAGACATCTTGGACATCGCCGTTGGCAAGGCCACATGTCTCAGTGAACTGAGGGGCGATGCCGTCGGTCACCGTGATCGTCTGCTCATAAGTATCCGTCGTATGGAGACCGCACTCGTCCGTGGCAGTCACCGTGAAGGTCCGCACAAACGTGTAGCTGCCCTCCAACGCCTCATCGTCGCCGGCACAAGTGTAGGTGGCCATGCCGTCTTCGTGCGTGATCTCGATGCTCGCAGAACCGCAAGCGTCGTCAGCTGAAGCGCTCACATTGCCCAAGGCTTCAATGCTCGTGTCTACATCGCACGTGGCGTTCTGGTCGAGGTTCTGGTTTGCAGGTCCCTCGATGGACAGACTTGGTGGGGTCGTGTCTTCGATCGTGAACGTCAACGTGATCGAAGCATTGTTGTCGCACTCGTCGGTGGCCGTGAAGACCACGTCAACCGTGCCCGTGGCACCGCAAGCGTCGCTCAACGTCGCATCGCTGTGGCTCCAGCTCACTGCGCTGCAGTTGTCCGTCGCCGTAGCACCGCCATTGTTGGCGAGCCAAGCATTTAGCTCATCCGTGTTGCCAGAACCGTCGCACTCAACAAGGGCATCGGCACCGCCGCTGATCGTCGGAGCCGTGGCGTCGCTCACCGTGATGGTTTGGACGCACGTCTTGGTCGTTGGGTTGTCACAGTGGTCTGTGCCCGTGATGGTCCACGTGCGGCTAATCGTGTAGCTGCCCTGGCAACCGTATGCAATCTCGTCGCTGGAGCTCACCTCCATCTCGACAGCATCGTCACAGTTGTCCATCACGTTGCTGTATGTCGCAGATCCGTGTGTCTCAACGCTCGTGTCTGCATTGCAGTCACCGTCGGCAACCAAGTCCACATCGTCAGGACATGCGATGTCGAAGCTCGGGGCAACCTCGTCAGTCAAGTTGATGATCTGGTAAACCAACGTGTCGTTGCCGCACTCATCGGTGATGGTGTAGGTACGAGAGTAGCTGCCCGCACAGGCGCCGCTGCCAGCCATGTCGGTGATCTCAACCGTCACTTCACTACAAGCATCAGAAGCAGTGAAGTTGCCGTATGGCTCAGTCGCATCGTACTCGTCACAGGCAACCTCCGTCTCCGCATCAGCAGAAGCATCAGGGCTGGTCGTGTCCTCAATCGTGAACGTCGCCGCAGTCTCGGAAGCGTTGCCGCAAGCGTCAGTGGCCGTGAACGTCACAAGAATGCTGCCTGTGAAGGCACTGCAACCCTGAACAGCACCAATGATTTCACCGTCATCTGTCACAACAAAGTCGTTGGACCAAGCAACATCACTGCAGTTGTCCGAAGCCATCGCTCCACCGTTTGCAGTCAACCAAGCGAAGAACTCCTCTTGGTTCAAGTTGCCATCGCACTCAGCCGTGTAGTCCATTGCCTCCGCACTGATGGTCGGGTCCGTATCGTCTGTCACCGTGATGATTTGATCGCAGCTCGTGGTGCCGGTGTTGTCACAATGATCGGTGGCCGTAATCGTCCACGTGCGCGTGATTGTGTAGCTGCCTTCGCAACCATACTCAATCGCGTCACTGTAGGTCAAATCTGTGTCCAAATCCGTATCACAGTTGTCCGTGGCAGTCCAACTGGCAGTGCCGTTGGCATCAGGGGTCGTGTCTGCGTCACAAGCGGCATCCGCGGTCAGGTCAGCGTTCTCAGGACAGGAAATGGTCACCACTGGGTCCACTTCGTCGGTCAAGGTGATTACCTGATCGAATGAAGATGTGTTGCCGCAGTCGTCAATGGCTTGGTAAGTCCGAAGAATCGTCCCAGCGCAGCTTCCGCTGACCTCACTGTTGCTCAAGATCGTAATGGTTGACCCATCGTCACAGTTGTCGGCGGCCATCACCTCGTACTGGTCATCATCGCTGTACTCATCGCAAGGGATGCTGAACTCAGCAGATGAACCAGCAAAGTCAGGTGCCGTGTTGTCGGTCACCGTGATGGTTTGGGTACAGCTGCTGGACTCGCCAACGTTGTTGCAATCATCGGTGGCTGTGGCCGTCCACGTCCGGACAAAGCTGTAGCTGCCGTCCAACTGGTCGTCATCACCTGTGCAGGTGTAGGTCACTTCACCGTCGCTGTATGACATCGCAATACTGGGTGAAGCATCACAGTTGTCAGTGGCGGTCGCAGTCGCAGTGCCCGTCGCATCAGGACTGGAATCGGTCGTACAATCGGCACCCAAGAATACCTCTGCATCAGCAGGGCAGCTCATGACCGGTGCAGAGGGAGCAGTCACGTCGTAGACCATAATCAACTGATCGCAGCTGGTGCTGTGCTGATTTCCACAGTGGTCCTCTGCAGTCGCAGTCCATGTGCGCGTGAAGCTGTAGCTGCCTGAGCAAGTGTAGTTCGAGTCGCCATCCTCATAACTGATGGTCACTTCAGGGGAAGCGTCGCAATTGTCCGTGGCGCTCCCTTCTGCAGTTCCTGCAGCTGAAGGTGTCGTATCCGCATTGCAATCGTCATCAGCAGTCGTCTCGAAGTCTGCAGGACAAGTGATGCTGGCAACAGGATCAACATCGTCGTACAAATCAATCATCTGCATAAACTCCTCACTCACATTGTCGCACTCATCCGTCGCAGTCACCGTGATGGTATAGC
>CACAUH010000072.1 GCA_902535565.1 uncultured Bacteroidota bacterium
GCCCAGGGGTTGTGTAGGGATGTCTGATCGGATCCGAGGTGGATGTGGATGCCGGCCGCATCGAAGTGCTCCCAGACGTCGACGACATTGCCGAGGTAGGCGAAGCTGACCGCCTCCTTCGCGTCCATGGCGGTGCGGACCTTGTTAGCGAGTTCAGCCACATCTTCCACGACGTGGTCGACCCATCCTTGTTCGTGGCGTTTCCAAGCGGCTGCTGGATCGACTTCGGCCGTGACCGAGACAACGCCCGCGATGTTGCCCGCCTTGGGCTGGGCGCCGGACATGCCCCCGAGTCCGGCCGTCACGAAAAGTTTTCCAGCAAGAGAAGGGTTGTCTGGGTCGAGGCGTCGCCCGGCGTTCAACACCGTGATGGTGGTGCCGTGGACGATGCCTTGTGGGCCGATGTACATGTATGAGCCCGCGGTCATTTGTCCATATTGGCTCACGCCCAATGCGTTCATCCGCTCGTAGTCTTCACCAGTACTGTAGTTGGGGATGACCATGCCGTTGGTGACCACAACCCGCGGTGCAGCGGGATGGGAAGGGAACAGGCCGAGCGGATGGCCGCTGTACATGACCAAGGTCTGTTCCTCTGTCATTTCACTGAGGTATCCCATCACGAGTCGATACTGGGCCCAGTTTTGAAAAACGGAGCCGTTGCCGCCGTATGTGATGAGCTCCTCTGGGTGCTGGGCAACCGCGGGATCTAAGTTGTTTTGGATCATCAGCATGATGGCCGCCGCTTGAGGGGTCTTTGCGGGATACGCTTCAATGGGCCGGGCATGCATGGCGTAATCGGGCATGAACCGGTACATGTAAATCCGGCCATAGTCGTGCAGCTCTTCAGCGAATTCAGGTGCGAGGACGGCATGCTGTTCAGCGGGGAAATACCGCAAGGCATTAGCCAAAGCCAATTCCTTTTGTTTGGGGGACAGTGTGTCCTTGCGCACCGGGGCGTGAGAAACACCGGCGCTCCGGGTTTTGGCGGAGGGGAGTATTGATGGCAGGCCCGCGGAAATGGCGGCACGGAAGTCAGCTGGGGTTGCGGATGGCATGGCGGTCGTGGCGGTCGTATTCATGTCAGAGGCCTTTGGGGTTTCGGATGCGACCAGTGCCCTTGTCATATCCATAGGGGCAGTGTCTGCATCCACTTGTGCAGCAATAGCCTCGTTTGCGGTGGTATTGTTCAGTGAAGACAAGGAATCCTTCTGACGACGTGTACGTGTCGCCCGGTTCTATTGGGATTCTTTGCTTTCGGTCCACGCTTTGAATTTACGGCTGAGCCGTTGGTCAGGTGCGGAGGTGGCGTCTTCGGACGCGCTGGGGAATGCGGCACAAGAGCTCGTAAGGGATGGTGCCCGCCGCAGAGGCGAGCGTTTCCAAAGGGGCATTTTCGCCAAACACTTCAACATTCGTTCCCCGCTGAACATCGAGCCCTGAGACGTCAATCATGCAGCTGTCCATGCAGACGGGCCCCACAATGGGCCGGAGTTCGCCTGCGACGAAGAGTTGTGCCGCCCCCATACCGGCTGAGCGAGGAAGGCCGTCTGCATACCCCACGGGCAGGGTGGCAATGGTTCTGGGAACCCCCTCGATGTCTCGCCCCCCATACCCAACTGGATCTCCTGCGGGAACGACATGAATGTGGCTGATTGCCGAACGGAATGTACCGATAGGCTGAAGCCCATAAATGGTGTTTGACGCGTCCATTCCATAGAGGCCGAGGCCAATCCTGATGAGGTCGTGGCGGGCTTCTGGAAAACGGGAGGCCCCGGCCGTGTTGACGAGGTGTTTCAGGAAATGAGGTGTTGACCCTGTGGGCGATTGCGACGCCCAACCACCTGCTATGGATGTGCAGGCGTCTTGGTACCGGTTGATTTGGTCACGGGAGTGATCATCGCGGTCAGGGTCGTCCGCGGCAGAAAGGTGGCTGTAAACACTTGCGATGCGCACGCCCAACTGAGCGCAGCGCTCTCCCGCTTCCCGCCATTGGTTTTTTTGAAGGCCCAACCTGTGCATGCCGGTTTCTACTTTTAGGTGCACCCCCAAAGTGTCGGTGGATGCACCCTCAACTCCGGCATGCCGCAATGCGTTGGCCCAACGGCTCAGGTCTTCTATGCGATGTACCTCGGGTTCAAGGCTCCATTCGATGAGATCCGCATAACGACCTGGGTCGGCGTTGAGGACAAGAAGGGGACACCGCACGCCGCGTTTTCGTAGTGCGACGCCTTCTTCTACAAAGGCCACGGCCAAGCGGTCAATGCCGAGTCGGTCCAATTCCACAGCCACAGCATCACCAGCACCATAGGCGAACGCCTTGACCATGCCCATGATGGGCTTGTCGAAACACTCCCGAAAGCGGTCGAGGTTGTGTGCGAGTTTTCCGAGGTCCAAATCCAAGACAGTGGTGTGGGAGTTGACTTCGAGAGATTGGGCGACGCGCTCGAAACCAAAGGGCCTCGCTCCTTTGACCAGAATGTGCCATCCTTCGAGACCGGGCAGGTCGCCACTGTTGAGAAGCCCCTCAACATCGTTGTGGTGAGCGTGGACATGGGCGATGCCGGGTATACCGCCTGACAGTTGGTCGCCAACAGAAATCCACCGGTCGACGTTTCGCAACCCAATGGCGTCCCGAAGCCGCTCGCACTGGGCTTGATCCGCTGCATCAAAGGGCACGATGTCGGACAGAATGACGGCGCGTTTTCTTTTTCCTGGTAGCCTTTCCAACGCATCTAGGGCGGTGGACAAACCGTCTAGATCGTGGTTCCAAGTGTCATTCAAGACGGTTCCACCACCGCGCCCTTCGAGGTGTTCCAGCCTCATGCCAACAGGGCGCAACGTGGTCAATCGCGGCCCCAAAGCTTCTGGCTTCCAGCCGAGTTCGAGCAACAGCAGGGCTGCGGTTAAGGCATTGCCGATGGAGGCTTTGTCAGAGAAGGGCAAGGACCAGTGAATGCGCTCGCCTTTCCATGTCCCCGTGAGGACAGAGCCGGTGTTTGATTGTTGAATGGCAAGGGAAAGAGCGGCCCTTGGGTCGGCGTCCAATGACCATTGCAGGCAGCGGTCTTCCCATCCACGTTCCTCGATGGCCTTTTTTACCAGCGGGTGGTCGGTTCCCAGAATGATTTTTTTCGCCCCTTCGAACAGATTGAGTTTTTCTCGGGCTTTTTCCAAAGGGCTTGTAAAATGTGCGCCGTGGGCGTCGCCGAAGTGAACAAACACCCCAATTTCAGGACGGATAATTTCAGCGAGACGTGCCATTTCTCCCGGGTGGGAAATTCCAGCTTCTACCAGGTGAATGTCAGCGTGGTCGTCAAGAGACCACAAGGAAAGCGGAACCCCCACTTGACTGTTCCAACTTCCTGGACTTCGAGAGACGCGATGGTCTTGTGCGGCAAGGGCATGTGCCCATTCTTTGACAATGGTTTTTCCGTTGGACCCCGTGATCCCCACCACGGTGCCTTTTCGGGAAAACCGGGCAACTGCGCCCAGCTGTTGAAGCGCGAGCAGTGTGTTGGGCACCTTTAGCACGATGGCGTTGGGCAAAGACCCCGTCCAACTCTCGTTGACGACGAATCCCACCACGCCTCTGGCGTGCACCGCAGAGAGGTGGTCGTGTCCATCGTGGCGTGCACCCTTGAGCGCGATGAAGAGGGTGTGTTTGACACCATCGCTGGCTGCCCTGAGCTTTCGCGAGTCCGTGGCGAGGTGAGAGAAGTTGGCGTTTTCGGGGCTGGAGGAGGGCCAGACGAGTGACCCTCCCAGTTTTTGGGCGAGGGTGTTGAGGGCGACACGGTCCGCCGTCATGCTTCGTTGCGATGGTGTTCCCGGACGACGGCAGCGTTGTAGGGGTCGCGGGACAGTGCTTCGTAAGACTCTGTTCCACCGATTTGGACGTGTTCGTCACCTCCATCAACCCTGTGGGAAAAGTGCGCCGGGCGACCTGTTCTGGAGCAGATGGCGTTCAGCTTGGTTACATATTCAGCGTGGGCCAGCAGCAGTGGCATTGGACCAAAGGGACGCCCCAAATAGTCGAGGTCGAGGCCTGCAACAATCACACGAATTCCTGCATCGGCAAGCCGATTGCAGACATCCACCACCTCTAGATCGAAGAACTGGACTTCATCAACCCCGATGACATCTGGAGTTTGGTCCAGACTTTGGATGTGCTGTTCAATGTTTTCTGCTCTGTCGACTGCCAACGCGGGCTCGCGACGGGCGTCGTGGCTTACAACGTCTGTTGTGTTGTGACGTTCATCTCGGGTGGGCTTGACGAGGCAAACTGATTGTTTGGCGAGCGTTGCACGCCGCAGTCGTCGAAGCAGTTCCTCGGTTTTTCCTGAGAACATTGGACCTGCGATCACTTCGATGGTTCCTCCGACTGGGTGGGGTGGGTGTCGATCGTATGCCGTCATTTGGCCCCAATTTTACGATGTCCTTGACCGCGGACAGGCACAGAAGGCATTGTTTTGGGAAAGTGTCTAAATGGGCCCGGCTGTACCCATCCACTTTCGGGTATGGGAAACCTTGTCTCACGGGGGTTTGGGGGGCATCGGAATTGCCACTATATTCGCACCCCGAATTTTCCGGGGTTTTCAACTCGAAGCGCAGTGGATACGTTGAGCTACAAAACAGTCTCCGTCAATAAGGAGAACGCCGACAAGAAGTGGTTGCTGGTTGATGCCGAAGGGCAGCGACTGGGACGCCTTTGTTCTGAAATCGCCCGCTTGCTTCGTGGCAAGCACAAGGTGAACTTCACTCCTCATGCAGATTGCGGTGACTACGTCGTCGTCATCAACGCGGAGAAAGTGGAGTTGACAGGCAACAAATGGGAAGACAAGGAGTACATCCGTTTCTCAGGTTATCCCGGTGGTCAATACCGCCGCACGGCTAAGGAAGTTTTGGACCGCACACCTGTGCGGCTCGTGGAGCATGCCGTTCGTGGCATGTTGCCCAAGAACCGCCTTGGACGGGCCATTTACAAGAACATGCATGTTTACGTAGGCCCTGACCACAAGCAAGAGGCCCAACAACCCACAGCTCACGCTATTCCCTCCTGATTCAAATGCAGACGATCAACACCTCCGGTCGCCGAAAGAATGCCATTGCCCGCGTTTACATGACGCAGGGAACAGGCAAGGTGACCATCAACAAGCGGGACATCACCGAGTATTTCCCGCTTCCGACCCTGCAATACAAGGTGAAGCAGCCATTCATGCTGACCGAGACGCTCGACCAGTTCGACATCAAGGCCAACTTAGATGGAGGTGGCATCACCGGTCAGGCAGAAGCACTTCGTCTCGCCATTTCCAAGGCGCTGATTGAATTGAACGAAGAGTTAAAGCCAACCCTCAAGGCCGAGGGCCTCACCACCCGTGACCCACGGATGGTGGAGCGCAAGAAGTCCGGCCAAAAGAAGGCGAGGAAGAAGTTCCAGTTCTCCAAGCGCTGATTTCCAGCAACTCAATTTCCAGCATATACAGCTAGCATCCAAACGGCGGGGACCTTCTCCAGAAGCTACCCCGACGTTGCCAAACCCCAGGAACGTAGCAACATGGCACGCACCAATTTTGACCAACTGCTTCAAGCAGGATCCCACTTCGGACACCTAAAGCGCAAGTGGAACCCACACATGGCGCCCTACATCTTCACAGAGAAGAAGGGCATTCACATCATTGACTTGCACAAGACCGTTGTCCTCGTTGACGAGGCGGCAGCGGCAGCAAAGCAGATTGCGAAGAGCGGCAAGCGCATTTTGTATGTGGCGACGAAAAAGCAAGCCAAGGACATCGTGACTGAGGCGGCTGAATCAGTCAACATGCCATACGTGACCGAGCGTTGGTCAGGAGGTATGCTCACGAACTTTGCGACCATTCGGAAGGCCATCCGGAAGATGACGCAAATAGACAAAATGGAGGCCGACGGAACGTTGAAGACCATGTCAAAGCGCGAGCGCTTGCAGGTAAGTCGTCAGCGTGCCAAGCTCGAGAAAAACCTCGGTTCGATTTCGGACATGAACCGCATACCTGCGGCCGTCTTTATTGTGGACGTGACGAAGGAGCACATTGCGTTGGCTGAAGCCAAGAAACTTGGCATACCTGTGATTGCCATGGTTGATACGAACAGCGATCCGCGCCCAGTGGAGTTTCCGATTCCTGCAAACGATGACGCTAGTAAGTCCATCAAGGCTGTTGTCGATGCCATCACTGAGGCTGTGAAGGAGGGAATGGCTGAGCGAGGAGCAGAGAAGGACG
>CACAUH010000073.1 GCA_902535565.1 uncultured Bacteroidota bacterium
GGATTCTCTGGCCTTGGTGCGCCTTGAACAACTCTACCCTTTCCCCAACGCGGAGCTCGGAGCGGTCCTCGATCGTTATGAAGGGGCCACGCTTTGCTGGGCACAAGAGGAGCCCTCCAACATGGGGGCATATGCCCACTTGCACCGGTTTGGACCCGGTGTCAAACAGTTTTTCGCTCGTCCGGAATCCGCCAGCCCCGCTGCCGGAAGCCCCGTGGTTCACGCCGAAAGGCACAACGCCGTCATGGATTCCGTTTTTGGTCTAGGTTGACGACCTTGACACCTCACCGATTCACAACCCCGATCCACCTACACCATGCCCATCCTTGAAATGAAGGTCCCCAGTCCCGGGGAGTCCATCTCGGAAGTGGAAATCGCCGCTTGGCTCGTGTCCGACGGTGATTACGTCTTCAAGGACCAGACCATTGCCGAGGTCGACAGTGACAAAGCCACGTTGGAATTGCCGGCTGAAATGGCCGGGGTCATCACGCTCAAGGCCGAAGAGGGGGATGCAGTGGCTGTGGGTGCTGTGGTGTGCCTGATTGACACGGATGCAGAGGCGCCAGCTGATGCGGCACCTCCTGCTGCCGCACCTGCCGCTGCGCCTGCTGCGGCCAAGCCCGCACCAGCGCCTGTGGAGGCCCCTGCTCCTGCTCCAGTGGAGACCAGTCACGCCTCCGGTCATCCGTCCCCTGCAGCGCGGAAACTGATGGACGAGAATGGCCTTCAGGCCGGTCAAGTTGCTGGAACCGGTCCCGGAGGGCGGGTGTTGAAGCATGACGTGATTGCGGCAATGGCTGCGGGGATTCCGCAGCCACAATTGCCGGGCTCTGGGTGGTCTGGTTCCCGAGAGGTGCGCCGCGAGAAGATGAGCATGCTTCGTCGGAAAGTTGCCGAGCGGCTGGTTGGCGTAAAGAACGAGACGGCCATGCTGACCACCTTCAATGAGGTCGACATGAAGCCAATCATGGACCTTCGCAAGCGGTACAAGGACAAGTTCAAGGAACAGCATGGGGTGGGACTTGGCTTCATGGGCTTCTTCACGAAAGCAGTCACATCGGCATTGGAGCTGTATCCGGCGGTCAATGCGATGATGGACGGGAAAGAGATGGTCATGCACGAATACGCCGACATCGGCATCGCTGTGAGTTCTCCAAAGGGACTGATGGTCCCTGTTGTTCGCAACGCCGAGTCCATGAGCTTGGATCAGATTGAGGGCGAAATCAAGCGCCTCGCCATTCGGGCGCGAGATGGCCAGATCACCGTGGATGAGATGACGGGGGGTACGTTCACCATCACCAATGGTGGCGTCTTCGGATCGATGTTGTCCACACCCATCATTAATCCGCCGCAAAGTGCCATTCTCGGAATGCACAACATCGTTGAACGTCCAGTTGCAATCAATGGCAAGGTTGAGATTCGACCGATTATGTATGTCGCCCTCAGCTACGACCATCGCATCATTGATGGAAAGGAGAGTGTGAGTTTCCTTGTGGCGGTCAAGGAGATGCTCGAGAATCCTGAGCGCATGCTGTTCGGCTCCAAGGATCCGATGGAAGTCCTCCTCGGGTTGTAATCGGGTGCCGGCGCGCAACCAACGGATCGCTTCGAACCTAGACGGCCCCACAGTCGTCCTCTTTCTTTTGCTTGCCGGTTTGGGCTGGTGGAACTTGGTTTCTGCATCCACTGGCTTGGATGGCGCAGTGGAATGGTCCCTCGATACACTGCATGGCAAGCAGGCGTTATGGCTTGTGGCCAGCCTCATTCTCGGCGCCCTGATCCTTCAGGTCGAGGGTGAATTCTTCATCCGAACCGCGTGGCTCAACTACGCAGTTCAAATTGGCCTTTGTGCCGCGGTGTTGGTCATTGGAAAAAAGGTGGGCGGTGCGAGGTCCTGGTTTGGTGTCGGTGGCTTCGGAATCCAGCCATCAGAATTTGCCAAACTGGGTACGGCCATGGCGCTCGCTTGGTTCCTTGGCACCCGCGACGGGTGGAGGGATTGGTCGAGCCGGTTTCGGTCCCTTGCCATCATCGGGTTGCCCGCAGGGCTCATTCTTCTCCAGCCGGACGCGGGAACCGTGCTCGTCTTCGTTGGCTTCGTCTTTGCATTGTACCGGGAGGGCATGACGGGCGCGGTGCTAATCGCTGGATTCGCAGCCATTGTTATGGCCGTCCTGACCATCCTGACGAGTGCATCAACATTGGAGTACCCTTTCTTGGGGGAGCGCACTGGTTTTACGGCTTTTGTTGTTGGGTTTGTGCTCCTGTCGGCTTTGGTCATCCAAGTCATCCGGAGTGCCACGTTGCCTCGCTATCGAACCCGAACGGTGCGCTTGGCAGTGGGTGTGGTACTCGCCGCCGTGGCCTATTCATCGGTTCTGAACATCGCCCTAGAGGACGTACTGAGGCCACACCAAAAGGAAAGGATTCACGTGCTTTTCGGCCTTGATGTCAGCAATCCGGATGCCGATTACAACATTCGCCATGCAAAGACGGCCATTGGCTCCGGAGGTTGGGTCGGAAAGGGATGGAGACAAGGTCCCATGACCGGGTATGGTTTTGTCCCAGAACAGGAGACTGATTTCATTTTTTGCAAATGGTCTGAGGAGCGTGGATTCGTGGGGTCGGTCCTCTTTCTGCTGCTCTATGCAGCGTTCCTCCTGCGCATCTTCTTCTTGGGCGAGAGACAGCGAAGTCGGTTCACGCGGGTGTATGCATATGGCCTCGGTGGAATTCTCTTCATGCACCTCCTCATCAATGTGGGCATGGTGCTCGGGCTGGTCCCCGTCATTGGCATTCCGTTGCCCTTCATGAGTTACGGAGGGTCCAGTTTCATGGCCTTTTCCATCATGGTCGGCATATTGCTCAGGCTCGACGCAGAGCGGTTCAGCGTGTTGCGTTGAGGTTAGCGGACGCTCTCGCCGGATCCGCTGATGAGGGGCAAATCTGAGGGTTCAGGTTCGGGCTCAGGCTCAGGAAAGGGGTCGGAGAGGTCGGCTTCGAGGATGCGATTCAGGCGTGACACGTCAGTGACTTCCCCAGTCAAATACTGTTCGATGAGCAGCGCGGCAATGGGAGCGGCCCATTCGCCTCCGGACCCAGAATTCTCTACGTAGACGCTAAGTGCTATTTGCGGTTGGTGCATGGGTGCGAACGCGATAAAGACCGAATGGTCTTTTCTGGGTTCGTCCTGAACGGTTCCGGTCTTCCCACAGACTGTTGTGCCTTTGATTTGAGCCCTTCGGCCTGTTCCACTTGGGAGTTCGATCACATCTTTCATGGCCTTCACGACAGGTTCAAAGTGCTTGGGGTCGATGCCGGTTTCGCGGAGGACACCGAGCCCTGAGGGCTTGCCATTTTCTCCAAGTGACCGAACGAAATGGGGCAGGCGATACCAGCCGCGGTTGGCCAGAGTGGCAGCGAGATTGGCCATCTGAAGTGGGGTGGTAAGCAGTTCTCCTTCGCCAATGCTGATGGAATAAATGGTTCCGAAGTCCCATCGCCTTGAACCGTAGACCCTGTCGTAGTATTCGCTCCCTGGAACGTTTCCGTATGACGTTCCAGGAAGCCGCGCACCCAACGCGCTTCCGAAACCGAAGGCCTTCACCCTTTCGCGCCAATGGTCGAGCCCATTGGCCGCCTTTTCAAAGCGCCCATTGCCATCGCCTGCCGTCACCACGCGCTGCATGACCCTGTAGAAATAAGGATTGCAACTGTGCACAACGGCTTCCCGAAGGTTGTCTTGCGTGTGCGGTCCATGGCAACCAATCAGTTCTCGATCGCAGAGGAATCTCGAACCCGGCCGCAGTCTCCCCTCATCCAATGCGACAAGCCCTTGTACTATTTTCCAGATCGATCCAGGTCGGTATGTGGCCTTGATGGCGCGATTGAACAGGGGCTTGTCCGGGTTGGAAGCCAATTCCCGATAGTATTCTCCCCGTTCTGGTCCGACGAGTTTTCCGGGATCAAATGCGGGCGCGGAAACCAGGGCGAGCACCTCACCGGATTGAGGCTCGATGGCGACCACACTTCCCTTCTTCCCCTCCATCAGGGATTCCGCGAAGCGCTGCAAATTGAGATCGAGTGTCAGGGTCAAGTTCTGTCCAGCCCTCCATTGTGGCCAAGAACCGCGCGTCCAACAAGACCGTGGCCATCGGCCGCCAGGCACAGCAGATGCATGGCAAGACGCACGAAAACATCAAAACCATCCGCCCCCTCAAGGATGGTGTGATTGCGGATTTCCAGAGTGCGGAGGACATGATCAAGGGCATGATCCGGATGATCAACCAACGCCGGAGTCTGTTTAGCCCGAGCCTCCGCATGGTCATCTGTATCCCCTCAGGGATTACCGAGGTCGAGAAGCGAGCGGTCAAAGACAGCGCCGAGCATGCGGGCGCCAAGGAAGTCTACCTCATCCACGAGCCCATGGCTGCCGCCATCGGAATCGGAATCGACGTGGAGGAGCCCATGGGCAACATGATCATCGATATTGGTGGTGGCACCTCGGAGATTGCGGTCATCGCGCTCGGCGGCATTGTCACCGACAAGAACATCCGGGTCGCGGGCGATGAGTTCACCCAAGACATCGAGGAGTACATGCGCCGCCAGCATAACATTCTGGTGGGTGAAAGAACAGCCGAGCAAATCAAGATTGAAGTCGGCAGTGCACTCACCGAATTGGATGACCCACCAGAGGACTACGCGGTTCGCGGACGGGACCTGATGACGGGCATTCCAAAGGAAATCCACGTGAGCTATGCTGAGATTGCCATGGCATTGGACAAATCCATTTCCAAAATCGAAGAAGCCATCCTCAGCTGCTTGGAAAACACCCCACCGGAATTGTCGGCTGACATCTACAAGACGGGGATTTACCTGGCTGGCGGGGGCGCCTTGCTCCGCGGTTTGGACAAGCGAATCAGCTCGAAAACACGCCTTCCGGTGCACGTTGCTGAGGAGCCGCTCCGCGCGGTGGCCCGTGGGACTGCCATTGCCCTGAAGAACGTCGAGAACTTCGCCTTCCTCATGCGCGAATGAGACCGGACTGCCGATGCGCAACCTCTGGCTCCTCCTCCAACGCAACGCCTTTCTCCTGACCTTCCTTTCCCTGCTGGCAGTGTCCTTTGGGGTACTGGTCCGGCACGATGGAAGTGCCCAATCCAGCTGGTTTCGGACCACCGGCAGCATTGCGGCCGGCGTTGAAGAACAACAGCGTCAATGGCGCGACTACCTCGAGCTCGCCGAAAAGAACACCGCGTTGGCGGAGCAAAATGCAGCCCTCCGGGCCCGCCTGCTCTCCATGGAGCGTCAAGGTAAATGGTCCCTGGACACCACCCTCGGCTGGCACGTGATGACCGGCCGCCTCATCAAGGGTCCCGATGGGCACCCCCGCTCCATGGCGCTCGGCACGCCTGGATCTGGGGGCGGACTTACTGTGGGCATGGGGGTGTTGTCCGGAGGCGTGGCCATCGGAACCGTCATCGATGTCGGCGATCAATACGCCCGCATTCTGCCCATGCTGAACACGGCAGGAACATGGAGTGCTCGAATCGGCCGCGCAGGTCCGGTCGTGCCGCTTATTTGGGACGGTGCCGATGCAGACCGTTTATCCTTATCCGACGTCCCAAGACACACCCGCGCTGAAGAAGGAGACACGGTCTTCACCTCTGGATTCGACCTCGTGTTTCCAGATGGCTTGCCCATTGGCACCGTCAAATCCAGTCGCATGCCCAGCGGATCTGACTTCAAGACCGTTTACGTCTCCCCTCTGGTCGATGTGACATCGGTCCAGCACCTCGACTACATCCGAAATCGGTCCGACAGCATGCGAACCGTTCTCGCCCAACCCCTGCCACAGCCATGAATGTGATTCGGCTCTTGGTAATGGTGGTCCTACAGGCTGCGCTGCTTGAATCGGTTGCCCCATTTGGAGAATGGACACGCCCGCAATGGGCTTTGTGGGCGATCTTTATGCTCCCTCCCAAGTCAGATCGATTTGCAAAACTGGGCTTTGGATTTCTTCTCGGACTGGGGCTGGACATCATTCTCGGGACCTATGGTCATCACATGGTCGCGGGAACGGTGCTCGGAGGCACATTGCCTTCCCTCCATCGGCTGCTCTCTCCGAGAGAAGGCTATGAAGTCACCCAGAAACCGACACTCCAAGACTTGG
>CACAUH010000074.1 GCA_902535565.1 uncultured Bacteroidota bacterium
ATTGGCGGGGGCATGCCCGTTGGGGCGTATGCCGCTTCAGCGGACATCATGGAACATATTGCCCCTTCTGGTCCCGTCTATCAAGCGGGCACGCTCAGTGGGAATCCCGTGGCGATGGCGGCGGGCGCAGGTCAGCTTTCCGTCTGTCTCCAGCCCGGTTTTTACGAGGATCAGGAACGCCGCACCCGGCGGTTGATCGACCCAATTTTGGACCACGCCGAGAGCAAGGGACAGCCGCTGCGCATCTTCAATCGAGGAAGCATTTTCTGGCTGGCCTTCAGCGATCGGATTCACATCCGGCGCAGCAGTGAAATTGATCCCGATAGCATGGCGCACTTCAGCAAGTTGCACGCCGCCCTTCTCGAGCGGGGCGTGTACTTGGGCCCCTCCGGATATGAGGTCGGTTTCGTTTCCGCTGCCCATTCTGACGCGGTCATTGACGAAGCATCTGCGGCGTTTATCGATGCCTTGGATGTGGTGTTCGGTTGAGGTTCAGTCTAGAAAGAGGAGAAGCCCCAAGGCATCGAAAATCAAGAGGGCATCGAGCAGGCCGTAATATCCTTCTGGGCGGTCTTTCCTTGCTAAGAAAACGGCAGGTCCCATGGCCAACAAGCCCATGAGTGGGCACCATGCTGGGTCGGGCAAGATGCAGAGTCGAAAAGCGATGGCGAGGATGACCATTCCAAGAGCGAGCCACCGTGTGTGTCGGGGGCCAAGGACTTGGGCCCACGTTCGCATGCCTGCAGGGTCCCATTGTGTGTCGCGCAGGTCAAAAGGCAGCGTCAGGGCTGCGATGACCAAAAAGCGTTCTCCGCAAATACAGAGGGTCTCAGTGGGGAGACTGGGTGATCCTGCGGATCCCCACCAAATGGGCCATAGGGCGGTGATGGTGACCCACGATCCTGCAATCCAAATCATTTTGGCGCCGGGAATTCGCCGCAGTGCTTTGCGTTGTCCCCGTTCCCCAGGAAGCCCTGCATAGAGCGCTGTGATGGAGGTCGCCAACACGAGAAGGGCCAAAAAGGCCGAGGGGGAGGGGCCAGCGGTCAATGGAAAGACTTGACTGGTCAATATTGCCGGTATTGTTGCCAAAGGAATCAAGAGAAGGGCGCAGACCTTGAGTGCAGGCCACCACCGCTCGTGCCAAGTCTGATGGGCCGGTCGAAGGCCCCCAGCCCGTGTGGACTTGACGTGCCGTTGCCACGTGTAGGCCAACCATGTGGCACTTCCTATACCCAGCGCAAACGCCCCGCCCAATTCGCTCGTTAATTTAACATGTGCCAGTTGGAGGGAGGCCAAAACACACGCACCTGAGGCGAATGAGATGATGGCATTAGACCAAAGTATGTTTCGGGCATCCACGGACCCGAAAATTAGAATAGCCCACACGGAGAAATCGATTATGAACACAGGACCCAATCGGGTGTTGTCACGGTTTATTTTTGACCCTTCTTATCGCAACGCGACATGGCATCCGGAACATTCGTCCACAGGCACCTCGGACCGAGGGAGGAAGAGCAGGCCAATATGTTGGCCGTCACAGGTCATGACTCAATGGAAGCCCTCATTGCGAGGACTGTGCCCCAGGCCATTTTGAGCGACAAACCGATGGCGTTGCCAGAGGGAATGACGGAGTCTTCCTATCTGGATTACATTGACAAAGTGGCTGCTAAAAACACGGTGTTCCGGAACCACATTGGCATGGGTTATCACCCCACTGAAGTGCCCAGTGTGATTCGGCGGAATGTGCTTGAGAACCCGGGTTGGTATACAGCTTATACCCCATATCAGGCGGAAATCGCTCAGGGTCGCCTCGAGGCACTGTTGAACTTCCAGACCATGGTGTGCGAGTTGACGGGGATGGAGTTGGCCAATGCGAGTCTGCTCGATGAAGCGACAGCGGCGGCGGAAGCCATGACCATGCTGTTTAACTCCCGCAGCCGAAAGGCTGCAAAGTCAGGGGTGAATCGCTTTGTTGTGTCTGATGGGGTCTTCCCTCAGACCTGGGCTGTGCTTCGTTCGCGTGCAGTTCATCTCGGCATTGACATTGAACAACGGCCGGATGCGGACTTGAAGCTGGATGACTCGACCTTTGGTTTGTTCCTGCAGTATCCGGATGACCGGGGCAGGGTAGAGCCCTTGAGCGATACCATTGCACGGGCTCAAGAACTGGATATCCGGGTGGTTGTGGCCACGGACCTTCTTGCTTGTGCTCTCGTCCAATCGCCTGGTTCGATGGGTGCCGACGTTGTCATCGGAAACAGCCAGCGGTTTGGCGTGCCCATGGGCTATGGTGGACCCCATGCCGCATTCTTTGCGACCCGTTTGGAGTTTAAGCGTAACGTTCCTGGACGGGTGATCGGGGCTTCCGTGGACCGAATGGGCAATGTGGCTTATCGCATGGCCCTGCAAACCCGGGAACAGCATATTCGCCGCGACAAAGCCACCTCCAACATCTGCACTGCGCAGAGCCTTCTTGCTGTGATGGCGAGCATGTACGCTGTATACCATGGGCCCCATGGTCTTCGGGCGATTGCGGAGCGTGTTCACGGGCTTGCCACGTCACTTGGCGAGGCGGGCCATCAAGCTGGTGTGAGTCCAGTACATGGACAGTTTTTTGACACTGTTGTCTTTGCGATGGAGGACATTGGAGCTGTCATGGAGCGGGCGAACCGCAAGCAAATCAACCTTCGCTACTTCCCAGATGGTGTGCATGTTGGCGTGTCTTTCCATGAGTGCACGCTTTCAAGTGATTTCACTGACTTGTGCGATGTGCTCGGTTTCCATGCTGTTCCAGCACCGGGTCAGGGGGCATCGTCATTGGCTGAGCAGATGCGCCCGGTGGATTATTTACACCACCCCGTCTTTAACAGTCACCGCTCGGAGACTGCTATGATGCGGTATTTGAAGCACTTAGAGAACAAGGACTTGTCGTTGACCCACGCGATGATTCCCCTTGGCTCTTGCACGATGAAACTCAATGCGGCGACCCAGTTGTTGCCCATAGGGTGGTCAGCCTTTGCCAAGTTGCATCCGTTTTGTCCACCTGAGCAAGCTGCTGGAACGCGCGGGATGATTGCAGAACTCGAACAGTACCTCTGTGAGATTACCGGATTCTCCGGGATGAGCTTGCAGCCCAACAGTGGGGCACAGGGGGAATACACGGGATTGCTCGTGATCCGAGCTTTTCACGCTTCTCGCGGTGAGTCCCATCGGGATGTCTGCTTGATTCCTTCTTCGGCTCACGGTACCAACCCAGCTTCTGCAGTGATGTGCGGCATGAAAGTGGTGGTGGTGGGGTGTGACAAGCACGGCAACATCAACCTCGACGAGCTCAAGGAAAAGGCAGCTGAGTACGCAGACAGGTTGGCGGCCCTCATGATCACGTATCCGTCCACGCACGGTGTCTTCGAGAAGCACATTTTGGAAGTCACGGAGACGGTTCATGAGCATGGTGGTCAGATATACATGGATGGTGCCAACATGAATGCACAGGTAGGGCTGACCAACCCTGGCCGAATCGGTGCTGATGTCTGTCACCTCAACTTGCACAAGACGTTTGCCATTCCTCACGGGGGTGGTGGCCCGGGTGTGGGCCCAATTGGTGTGGCCGAGCACCTTGTTCCGTATTTACCAGGGCATGCTTTGGATGCGGTGGGCGGAGAAAAGGCCATCGATGCAGTCAGTGCTGCTCCTTTCGGGAGTGCATTGATCCATCTGATCTCGTTTGCTTATATCCGCTTGCTCGGGCCTAAGGGACTGAAGAAAAGCACAGAGGTGGCCATTTTGAATGCCAATTACCTTCGGGCGCGTCTTGAAGGGCACTACGATGTGCTCTACAAGGGCAAGTCTGGCAATGTCGCGCACGAGATGATCATCGACTGTCGGTCTTTCAAGGCCAGTGCCGGTGTGGAAGTGACTGATATTGCGAAGCGCCTCATTGATTACGGGTTTCACGCCCCTACCGTCAGTTGGCCCGTGGCCGGGACGTTGATGATTGAACCAACTGAAAGCGAATCCTTGGATGAACTGGACCGCTTCGTTGAGGCGATGGTATCCATTCGGGAGGAAATTCGGGCCATTGAGTCCGGGCGTTTTGACCGGGAAGACAACCCCGTTCGGATGGCGCCCCACACGGCTGCGGAATTAATGGCGACTGAATGGGATCATCCCTATTCCCGGGAGGAAGCCGCCTATCCGGTGCCCGTGATAAGGGAGCGAAAATTCTGGCCTTCCGTGGCCCGAGTGGACAATGCGCATGGGGATCGGAACTTGGTTTGCACCTGTCCGAGTGTGGAGCTATACACAGAGCCGTTGGGAGTCTGATTCGAGGGCATTGGTGCGCGGTGGGTTCGGGGGCTATATTCGCCGCACGAATCCAACACCACATAATATGAAGCACCTCTACACTTTGGTCTTCGCGATGCTCATGGTGAGCTTCGCATTTGCGCAGGCACCGGTCCGTGAATACGCCGGTCGCGACATCACGGCTCGCCCTGCTGAGGGTCAGCACGTGGACTACACACGAGACATCATCTACACGAATGATTTCTCCGATTGCTCCGGCCTCTCTTTCGTTAACGCCTATGATGAAGGCTATACCGATTACATTGACGGCATTACCTGGGAGTGCACCACTACTGGACCAACTGGCCCTTACGCCATTGTTGGCCTGACCTCCACCACAGCCGACAACGGCTATGTAATGGTTGACTCTGACCTTTTTGGTGCAGAAGAGGCTTACGCAGCTAGCTGGACGGAGAACTGCTGGTTCAACATTAACGATCCAGTTGACCTCACAGGTCACCCGTTTGTCACGGTTGAGTTTGAGAACTACTACCGCTGCTGGGACAACACTGCTGATATTGAGCGTTGCTACCTCGAGATTTCCCTCGACGGCGTCAACTGGCCAAACCCAGAAACCCTTGAGGTTGATGAAGGCTACGTTGTGGTTGCTGACGACACCGTTGCTGCTCGCTACGAAGTATTCCCAACATATGAGCGCGGGGACGAGAGCTCCAATCCTTACGTGGCCCGTTTTGACATCGGTGATGTTGCAGGAGATGAGTCTTCTGTCTACTTCCGTTGGCGCTGGGTTGGCCAGTGGGGCTATGCTTGGATGGTCGACGACTTTGTGGTCTTTGATACACCAGCCAACGACGTTCGCATTGCTGAATACACCAGCTTCACTGACTTCTTGACCACAGGGCTTTGGGAGGCTCAAGTGTGGCCTGAGAGCCAGTTGCCTGCATTGGATCTTGCAGTAGCTGTGACTGGTCTTGGTACAGCTGTTCAGCCCAATACTACCCTCTCCGTTGCCGTGAATGGCAGCGATGCTGACGGTGGCACGAGCACAGGTATGGACATTGCTTATGGTCAAACGGACACCCTCCGCGTTCTCGGGTGGGAGGCTCCTGGACAAGGAACCTACACCTTTGACTACACCGTGGCTTCTGACAGCACGGATGAGTATCCTGCGGACAACGTTGCACAGCAAGCCATTGAGGTCGTAGAGTACCAGTACGGCCGCGACAATGGTCAGTTTGTAGGCGCTACCCCTGCCGATGGTACTGTCGACTTTATCGCGGGTGTCCCTTACGACGCTGTCAACGACATGACCGTTTACGGAATCGACGTGGCTGTGATGGATGCATCTGACGTGGGTGCTGAGGTGGTTTGTCACCTCTTCGACTGGGTTGAGTGGAACAACGGCGGAGGCCAGTACGATGGTCTTCTTACCACCTCTGAGGAGGTGCAGTTGGAAGCTGACTTCTTGAACAGTGGCGATGGCGATGTGTCATGGTACACCTTCGCATTGGAAGAGCCATATGAAGTTGCTGCAGGTGAGGCTGTGATGGCCTGCTTCGAGCACCTTGGTGGAGACAACGTTCAGATTGGAACAAGCAATGCGCAGTACGACCAGACTGTCTTTATTTATGGTCCTTTCGGGTCAGGCAGTGCGTATGATTGGTATTACACCTCGAACTGCCCCATGGTTCGCCTGAACCTCGATCCAAATGCCACCACCACCATGAGCGTGGACAACGTGGCTGGAGAGGGCTTTGAGCTTGGCCGTGCGTATCCGAACCCCGCCACTGGTAACACCCGTGTCGACTTTA
>CACAUH010000075.1 GCA_902535565.1 uncultured Bacteroidota bacterium
AAGAGGTTGGCCGGATAAATTCGAATCGAATCGAAGGTGTGAAGAGCGGCGCCGTGCTCAGGGTCGATGGTTTCGATGCGTTCGATTTCATTGCCCCAGAAGTGGATGCGCACAGCGTGATCTGCGTATGCGAGGAAAACGTCGACAACATCTCCATTGACTCTGAAAGAGCCGCGATTGAAGTCGGCTCGGGTCCGATGATAAAGGCTTTCCACCAGGCGATGCAAAAGGGCTTTTCGGCTGATCACCTGCCCCACTTTGACTTCGATGACACTTTTGTGGAACTCTACGGGATTCCCGATTCCATAAATGCAGCTGATGGATGCGACCACGATGACATCGCGCCGGCCGCTCAGGAGTGCCGAGGTGGCGGAAAGCCGAAGCTTTTCAATCTCTTCATTGATCGCCAGATCCTTCTCGATGTAGGTTCCACTTGAGGGGATATAGGCCTCGGGTTGGTAGTAATCGTAGTAACTCACAAAGTACTCCACGAGGTTGTCCGGGAAGAATTCTTTGAATTCACTGTAGAGCTGCGAAGCCAGTGTCTTGTTGTGACTGAGGACCAATGTTGGCCGCTGTGTCTGCTCAATGACGTTGGCAATGGAAAAGGTCTTGCCAGAGCCCGTGACCCCGAGCAAGGTTTGGTGCGTTGTTCCTGATTCCACCCCTTCCACCAACTGCCGGATGGCCCCGGGTTGGTCGCCTGTGGGTTTGAATTCACTGTGAAGGTTAAAGGTGGACATGGGGTAACGTCAGGGTACAAAAAAAGGGGGCATTGCCCCCTTTTCCTTGTTTTTACCCCATCAGGGGGCTAAATCCTATTCTGCGACCACCTCGAAGTTCACTTCAGTGGTGACCTCCTTGTGCAGTCTGACCTTTGCGGTGTAGCTGCCCAAGTCGCGAATGACCTCACTGCCGAGATCGATGCTCTTTCGCTCAACGACGTATCCGGCACCCGCGAGGGCTTCAGCCAATTGAATGTTGTTCACCGAGCCAAAAATCTTGCCGCTCTCGCCAGCTTTGGCTCCAATCTTCACGGTCAAGCCATCCATCTTTTCAGCCAGGGCCTTGGCATCTTCCAAAGCCTTGGCGGCTTTGTGAGACTGCTGGCGGATGGTTTCAGCCACCACTTTCCGTGCGCTTTCAGTCGCTGCAACAGCGAATCCTTTTGGAATCAGGTAGTTCCGGGCGTAACCGGTCTTGACGGTCACAATGTCGTTCTTGGCGCCCAGGCGCTCGACATCCTGCTTGAGAATCACATCCATGTCTCAGGGTCTTAGGCCAATCAGTGGAGCTGATCAGCGAGGTAGGGAAGCAATGCGAGGTGGCGGGCCTTTTTGATGGCCTTCCCCAAACGTCGCTGGTATTTGAGGCTCGTTCCTGTAAGGCGGCGGGGCAAAATCTTGCCTTGCTCGTTCACCAGCATCAGAAGGAAGTCGGGATCCTTGTAATCAATGTACTTGAAGCCCTTCTCACGGAAACGGCAGTAGCGCTCATTCTTCGTGTCGATGGCAATCGGGTTCAGGTAACGCACGTTTTTGTTGTCGGCCATATCAGTGGACTTTTGGGCGTTCAGGCTTGGGCTTCTGCACCTGTTTGCTTTGGCTTTTCGCGGCGATCAGACTCTCGGTCACGGCGGCTTTCAGCGTATTCAACGTGGTTCTTGTCCATTTTGGTGGTCAGGAACCGGATAATGCGCTCGTCCCGGCGAAATTCCGTTTCGAGGGGCAGAACCGTTGTGGGCTCTGCATCAAATTCCACCAGATAATAGAAGCCAGTCGACTTCTTTTGAATCGGATAGGCAAGCTTTCGCATGCCCCAATTCTCCTCATGGGTGATTTTGGCTCCTTTGTCTTTCAAGAGGCCTTTGAACTTCTTAACCACCTCCTTGGTCTGCTCGTCAGAGAGCACAGGGGTGATGATGAAGACAGTTTCGTATCGATTCCGGAACATATGCAGTGCGCAAAAGGGGGCGCAAATCTACGCCAAACGAGGTGGGTGCGCAAGGGTCAAGGCATTGATTCTCTCACATCGGCTAGACAATGGCAAAATGTGAGCGCCCTGTGCAAAATTGAACCGCCCGCAATTCATTGTCAAGCCGCACCTTTGAATCATGTCTGACGGAAACAGTTTTCTCGTATCCGCAAGGAAGTACCGACCGACCACTTGGGAGACAGTGGTGGGCCAGAAGTCCATCACAGACACGTTGCGCCACAGCATAGAATCCGGACACATAGCTCAGGCGTATCTGTTTTGTGGGCCACGTGGAGTTGGGAAGACCACCTGTGCGCGAATCTTTGCCAATGCCATCAACGGATTCACCACCGAGCAGGCCGAGCGGAGCTTTAATGTCTTCGAGCTGGACGCGGCCTCCAACAATGGGGTTGAGAACATCCGAAGCATCATTGATCAGGTGCGGATTCCACCACAGGATGGGCAGTACAAGGTTTATGTGATCGATGAGGTTCACATGCTGTCCAAGGACGCATTCAACGCTTTTCTGAAAACGTTGGAGGAACCGCCCAAGCATGCTGTCTTCATCCTCGCCACGACGGAGAAGCACAAAATCCTTCCGACCATTCTTTCGCGGTGCCAGATTTATGACTTCCGACGCATCACCACCCGCGACATCGCGGACCACCTGTTATATGTAGCGGGACAAGAGGGGGTGCCTACGGAACCCGAGGCGTTGAACGTGATTGCTCAACGCGCGGATGGTGCAATGCGTGATGCGCTCAGCATTTTTGATCAAATGGTCGCCTCCAGTAAAGAAGGGGTGACCTACGCAGCCGTGACGCGTCACCTCAACGTCCTTGGACACGACGTGTACTTTAATGTAATAGACGCGGGCCTCGAAGGTCGAATTGGAGACATGCTGCTCCAGCTTGAAGAGGTTGTGGCTGCCGGGTTTGATGCCCATCATTTTGTCACAGGTTTGGGACAACACCTTCGCAACCTGATGGTGTGCAAGGATGAAGCAACCTTGTCTCTCATGGAGGCGGGCGCATCCGTTGCCAATCGTTTTGGAGAGCAGGCCCGCAAGTGTGGATTGCATTTCCTCGTGGGTGCTATCGGGCACGCCAATGAGGCAGACCAGCAATACCGAATATCCAGGCATCCTCGATTGCTGGTTGAATTGATGCTGATGCGCATCGGCTCTCTCGAAGCGGTTTCCGCGGAGGGAGCAAAAAAAAAATGAGCTGATTCCCATTGTGGGTTGGGACGCGGACATCGGCCTTCGCGAGCCCGTATCTGTGGGGGTGTCAAGCACTCAGCCCTCTTCGATTCCAGCCAAATCTATCCCTGATGTCAATTTGTCTGTGGCTGCAGGTGTTCAGGAGGTTTTCCAGGAGAAGGTGGTGAAGGATTCTGTATCCGAGTCGGAGGCGCCCGTAGTGGAAGAATCGCTTCCGGAACAGGGGCTCCCACAAGAGGTTGTTTCGGCCTCGAAAGGTCCCGATCCTGCAGCCGAAAACGCGACGGTTTCGGCCCGTCCTGAAGGTGACGAAGCTATAGATGCAGACCTCGCCATCGTGCTTGGCAAACCAAAAATGACGGTGAGACCGACCGGAAACTTGGTGGGTTTGACTGGAGGAAAGAGCATGTTGATCGCCCTCGAGGATGAGGATCCAGATGCTGTTGTAGAACGCTCCGATACTTCTGCTTTGGATGCGGCCTATGATGTTGAGTGTATCAAGAAAGCGTGGGCGGCGCTGGCGGAGGACCTCAGAAAGAAGAACAAGGTGGGGCTAGCGGCGACGTTGGCCAATGGTGACTTTGACTTCGCCGACCCCACCATTCGCTTTACCGTGGCCAATGATGTGCAATTCGAAGAGCTCAAGGAGTGCTCCACCGAATTGTTGCATTTTATTCGAACGGAGGTGGGGAACGGGTCTATTGGGTTGGAGGTGTTGGTGTCCGAGGCTGAAGCGCCAGAGGAATTCATCACGCCCAAGGATCGTTATGTGCGGTGGGCTTCGGAGAATCCGGCCCTCGAGGTCATCCGAAAGCGTTTGGACTTGGACATCAGCTGAGTGGGAACCTTCGTGGTCTTTCCGGTGTTCACTTTGGACAAGCGATGATCTCTATGCCCAGATTCGACTCTCGAGGCCTGTTTTATGCAGTCTTGTGCCTCCTTTTGTCATTTTCTGTCCAGGCGCAAACCGCTTCTGTCAAGGGGGTGGTCACCGATGAGGTGACTGGAGATCCGCTGCCATTTGTGTCCGTTGTGGTTCAGGGTGCGACATCGGGGACGTCAACTGATTTCACAGGAGAATTCGAGCTTGCTGGCCTTGAGGCTGGTGTGGTCAATCTGTCTTTTAGTTCGGTTGGATACAAGTTGACCCAGCGTTTGGAAGTAGAGTTAACTCCGGCTCGACCGGCTTTTTTGACAGTCGCCATGGAGCCGCTGACTGTTGCTGTAGAGGCGGCAGAAGTGGTGGCGGTGTCGGCCAAGGGTGAGGAAGAGTCCCCTGTTTCCCTGAGGAGAATTGGCACGAATGAAATCAAACGCAACCCGGGGGGAGGCCGGGACATCAGCAAAGCAATCCGAAGTCTTCCAGGTGTGGCGGCCATTCCCAGCTTTCGAAACGACATTGTCATTCGCGGTGGGGCGCCAAATGAAAATCGGTTCTACATCGATGGCATCGAAATCCCCAACATCAACCATTTTCAAACCCAAGGCGCCAGTGGAGGCCCCGTGGGCATGATCAACGTTGATTTGGTCGAAGAGGTTGAGTTTTTTGCGGGGGCGTTTCCGGCCACCCGAGGAAATGCATTGTCGAGTGTGCTGGAATTTGGGTTCAAAACCGCTCGAACCGATGAGTGGACATCCAACGCGGTTGTTGGAACAAGCGACCTGGGACTCACCTTCGAGGGGCCGACAGGAGAAAACAGCTCCTTGATCATCAGTGCGCGAAGGAGCTATTTGCAGTTCCTCTTCGAATTGCTGGGCCTTCCTTTTTTGCCGATTTACAATGACATGCAATTCAAGTGGGTCCACAAGGCTTCTCCCAATCAGCGCTTGACGGTTCTGGGCATTGGGGCCTATGACGACTTTCAGCTAAACTTGGCGGCAGCAGAGGACACCGCTGCTGAAGATTACTTCAATCAAGTGGCCATTCTCGATGCCTTGCAGGTAAACCGCCAATGGAACTACGCGCTTGGGGTCAAGTACGATCGGTTCACGGAGAATGGACGGTGGACTTGGGTGGCGAGCCGAAACATGCTCAGCAACCGCGCTTTCAAGCACGAAGACAACGATGTCAATTTGCCCCTGACCCTTGATTATCGGTCACAGGAAATGGAGAACAAACTCCGACTTGAGCGTCGTGTATACGGACAAGAGGGATTTAAGATGACATGGGGAGCTCAGTATGAGTTTGCCCAGTTCACCAACCGGACGCAGAGCCAACGCTACTTGTTTCTTTCAGACTCGCTTGTGACAGTGGATTTCGAGAGTGCATTCGGCCTGCATAAGTATGGTGCATTCGTTCAGGCCTCTCAGCCCTTTTTTGATGGGAGGGTGACTTTGAGCGGAGGACTGAGGATTGACGGAAATGAATTCAATGCATCCATGTCCAATCCGCTTCGTCAAGTAAGTCCTCGGCTTTCAGGCCGGTGGAGTGTGGCGCCCAAGTGGAGCTTGAACGCCAACGTCGGGCGTTATTTCCAATTGCCGAGTTACTTGGTTCTCGGTTACGTCGAGGGTGGGCAGCGGGTAAACCAACCCAACGCAACGTATTTGCGTTGCGATCAGGCGGTGCTTGGTGTTCGCTATGATTGGGCTGAGCGAAATACGACCCTCGGGCTCGAGGGTTTTTCCAAGATTTATGATGGTGCTGCAATCAGTCGGAGCTCAGGCATTGCGCTCGCCAACCTTGGGGCAGACTTTGGGGTTGTAGGCAACGAATCCGTTCGGTTTGATGTGCAGGGCAGGGCGTATGGTTTGGAATTCCTCGCACAGAGAAAGCTATACAAGGGGGTCTACGGTTTGCTCGCCTATACATATG
>CACAUH010000076.1 GCA_902535565.1 uncultured Bacteroidota bacterium
ATACTCAGCGTTGGTCAGCCCACTCCAGATGGACACGCGATGAATTGAGACATCGGCTCCACCCAGCACAATGCGGCTGGGTGTTGCAAGTGCACTTATTCCTGATGTGCCTTCCTGTCCCCAGTTCCACTCACGGGTGTTGTTCCACGCTTCGAGGTCGTTGTCGTTGTAATCAGTTCCCCTCAGAATCAGGCCGCCATTTGAGCCCGTATTTAACGCAACGTGATACCATTTGTCCGCGTGGATGATGAACTCGTTGAAGCCATCGGGCATGCCCGAGTGAGCTGTAATTGGGGTGTTGTTTTTATTGAATGAGAATTTCATTCCCCCTTGGTTTAAGGGGGTGTTGTCAGATTCAAGGGAAAGTGTCATGTGGTCTGAACCGCTCCAAACTCGGAGGATGTCACCGGTGGTAACGCCGTTGGCCTTGAACCACAACTCATAAGTGCCGTTCGCACCGATGTTGGCGGGTTGTTCGATTTGAATATCCAGGTTTGATCCGTTGAGGAAGCGTGTAGAATAGCAGGTGGCACAGTCTGTCATGACATTGTCAACGGCAGTGCTGACGTTCGCCACCGTTGCCGCGATGGAACAGCCTTGTGGCTCGATGGTAAAGTCATATTCCCCTTCGGCCAGCCAAACATCTTCTGAATTGACTTCTGATTCTGGCAGGTACTGCAGACAGTTGACATGGACGAAGCCTCGGTCGTTGACCAAGGAGAAGTTGCCATAGAACTCTGCTGCTTCATTGCTGCTCCATGAACAGGCTGATACAGGAGAGGAGCTGTCAAGGACGCGGATGCTGTAGTCTCCTGCAGGCAGCGAGGTCTTCAAAACCGGCATTGTATAAGCATAGTTGCCGCTTCCCAGTTGTGAGGCTGCATCTAAGATGTCTGAACGGAAATCTTTGATGATGCATTGGGTGTTTGTGTCGATGATGACAGGGTATTCTGTTGCGGTCTCAGATCCATCAGAGAACCAGCGAATCGACAGCATTTCACCAGTACCTCGGTTGTAGTTGCATGCGCCACTGTTGCCCAACGCGTAGTCCCAAGAAGCTGCACTGTTGTAGTTGGATGCTGTGGGATCCGAGCATCCAGTTGGGGTATTGTAATTACACGAAGACAAGGCTCCGGATACCGATAGCGGTTCGAAGTTGTTTCCATTGGGGTGATTGCACTTGGCGGCGCCATAAGCTGCCGCATTCCAAGTGATGGAGTGCCATCCTTCTCTTGCTTCAATGAAATCGGAGGCAATCCCATCGAGGACGAGGGACGCGTGCATTTGCGTTTGGATTTCACTTGCATCTGGGTGCATCCGCGCATGCACGCGGATGGCATTCACTGCTCCACCTTCATTTGTCAGGGTGATGATGAGGTGATTGTAGGCGTCGAGGTCGGCCACCATCCCGGCAAAGAGGAAGTCCACACCGGCTTGCCGCAGGGCCAATTGATAGGTGGACTCCGAATTGGGGATGGCATAGATGCCAAACACCTCTGAGACATCCTGAGTGTCGCTATCCTCAGCATTGAAGCCCATGATTGGAATGCCGCTAAAGTCAGGGCCAGCATTGTTGGTTACCGTGGTGCTCGGCACCTTGATCCACTCAGAAATCGACCATTCTGCGGTTGCATCATGGCTATTGATTTCAGGCCAAGCAGTGCTTCTATCGGCTGAAGACGGAATGTCCATTTTGAGATAAGTGGACTCTGGGAAGACAATGGCGTTTCTCGCGTTCATTGTCCCTTGCGGTTCAACCACCACGTATACGCTGTCTGATGGCGATCCATTTTCGAACAAGACCTCTCCAGATGCCAAGCCGATGTTGGTTCTGAATCCAATATCGTAGGGCGGCGCAGTAAAGAATTCTTGAATTTGAACATTGCCCAAAGGATCTGTTCCACAGTCTATGACCGCTCCGACTTTGTATTCGTAAAGTGTTCCTGCAGCGACGTCTTGGTCGATGTACCAAGTAAAGTCCTCTGAGGAGAAGATTTGCTCCCATGCATCGGGGTCTGGATCGGCTGGCGTGTAAATCCTTCTGTACACCCGGAACTGGTCGATGATGTCATTCTGGTCTGTCGCTGTGGACCAGTCTATGCGAACCTTGTAAGGGTAACGTCCTTGAGACACGAAAATGCCGTTTGAGAGGACCCCGTCCACGACCCATGGATTTTCGAGTTGGCCCATGATATTGAGTGCAACAGGTTGTGTGGTGAAATACTCGCCACACATCTCTTGCTCAATCCGGTACTCTACGATTTCGCATTGCCATTGGCTGTGCTGCAATGAATTGTCTACGAAAGCAATCGCATCAGCGTTGCCATCGGGAGCCCCAGACGGAAGCACATCCTTGTTTTGCCAAATGCGCGCTTGTGACCGGTCGGTCGTCAAGAAGCTGCTCCCAGTTATACCGTTTTCGCTAGTCCCGGATTGATTGAAATATTCCCACCCATCTTCTGGGCCAGTTGCATTGGAAGCATTTCGACGTTGCAACCTCATGTATCCGCCGGAGCTCAGTTCTCCTTGGTTCCAAGTGACTGTGGTCGTGCTCACAGCAGCACTGTAATCTGGTGTTTCAATGAGGTTGTCTACCATGGCAAAGCCCTGGTTGAAGTCTGTGCACAGAATCAAGCGATTGTCGACTTCCTGATATGACCAGAGCGCGGTGCGTCGAGCATCGGTCGTCCAAAGTGCCATGCATTCCACATCGACTTCATCACCTCCGTAAAATCCGGCAAGCGCAAGCTCTGAGACGTCGATTTCCATTCTGAGGCTGTCTTGTAGGATGTATGGACAGTCTTTTCTCATCAACGGGAAATCTGAGCTGTTTACTGTTTTTGTGTATGTAGCCCCGTTGTTTCTGTCGGTCAACTTTACATACATCTCGCCGAAGCCCTCAACGCCATTGGGGAATCCCCAGTATGGCAAGGCCATGTCCATGGCGTCGTCTCCATCGTATGGGATGTGGGCGTCGTTGGTGATGTCGTAGCGAGGCGCCGTGATTGGGAAGCTAACATGGATGATGCCGTCCTCATAGAGATTGCCTCGCTCGTAAAAGGTGACCAATTCAGTCGAGTAAAATGTTTGGACATCTGCTGTGCTCTCCCACATTCCATGGTTGACGTTTCTCAAGTCAATCGGGGCGATTTCGACAGATGAACTTTGTCCCCCTGCGGCTTGGAGCGCCGGGTTAGTGAAGGAAATGTTGTTTCCCTTATTGGCTTGCATGACGGCATTATCGACCAAACCGAGGCTGGGATCTCCGAGATACCAAGACGTAAGTTTGTCATGGTGCCATGTGTTGGGCCCCAATTGGTAGATGTCGAGCAATGCCGCTTGATTACTGGCGTTTACTGGGTCGGTGTTTGAAATGTTGTCGGGTGTAACGGCCATCCAATGTGTCCACTGGTTTGGGTTTGTTCGGAACGACGGAATGGATGAGTTTGAAACTCCACCATTGTACAAAGCTCCGTTGTTGATGTTGCTGATGTCGGAAGCATTCATCAGGTGGAAATCTGGGGCGTTGTCGCTGTTGTCTGCTTGAATTCCAGCGTCAGGATATCCATTGCTGTTGCTCCATAGCAGCAGGTTTTTCGTGGCATTCTCACCCGGGACGAGTTCCCTGCTTAAGCTGCCATTTGACGAAGCCAAGCCGTGAGGGTCGTAGTCCTCCCGCTGTACGGTCAAATAAGACGTCGTGGTGTTCCAGTTTAAGTTGTCTGCGTCTTTGCAGACGTATTTTCCTTTCCTGTTGTTGTTGTCGAGAAGCGCCCCCGTGAAGTGGCGGTCATTGGCCAAATCGTATGCGTCGTATACGCCATGACCGATGTGGACGTACCTCAAGCCAGGGGTGGCAGTTGGGGACATGTCATCGCCTGATTCATTTAGAACTGCGTTGTCCTCTACCCTTCGCACAACGGTAATCAAATCGCGCGCAGGTGCCGATGTTCCCGGCGCTTGATAGAAGATGTGACCTTCAGCATTCCCGCAGCCGGGGTCGTAATGATTGGTGTAAATACGCCCAGCAAATTGTCTGTCTGTGGTCGAAGAATAACAGCCATCTGTTCCCACTCCAGAAAAAGAAAGAGACCAAGACGTAATACTGTTGTTTTGATCTATGTATTGGGCAGGTGAAGATGCAGTAATCCGCCAGTTGTCGTTTACGTTGGTTCCTTCAAAATAGCCATTGACAGACGTGTTGGCTCCGCTGCTCACGTGGCCTAGGTTGATGGATGTGCCTGTAGTGGTGTTGTGGAGAACAAATCCTGTATTTGCGGAACAGTTGTGATTGACGGTCACATTCGTCAGGTAAACATGGTCACCAATTGTTTGAGTTGAATTTGCGCTTGCAGTTGGAGTGGTCCAATTCACTCCCGGGCTCTTCTCAAAATGAACTGCAAAATTGTCAATGTTGTGGGTATGTCCGGCAACTTTGTCAAATGCTCTGAGTTTCCACTGACCTGCTGGCGATTTTCCTTGGAAGGTACCATTAATGCTTCCTCCGTATGCCCCAACAGAAGAATTGTTGCTGTAATTATTTCCAATCACAGAGTTTCCGTCAACAAAATCAATGTTGTGATTACTTCCTGAGTGTGAGTGGTTGTTATAAAGATGTAACCTTGTGCCGTCGGGGTGCTCTAGCCACAAATCAACTTGACTGGCTTCTGCTCCATCAAAATCGGCCTCGACTTTGCTGATGTAAACGTCTGTTCCGATGGTGCCTGTCAGGTTTGTAGATGCCCCAGACCAAGCATCTCCGGTGGAGCTTGTCAATCTGTAGCGGATATAGGCTTCGTGATTGCAACTTGCCGAAGCCGTGGCGGAAGCAGAGGCCGAGCACGACCCAAACCATCCGTGACTGCAGTTGTCGCTATCTGAAGCGGTGTCGGTGTCAGAGGCTCCAGCAGTGATGTCGCGAAGTTCCGGGGCACGCCAATTCCATGAGAACAAACCCGAGATGTCGAGTACGTCACCCATATTTTGGATTGCATTTATGTAATCCTGCCTGGTGCAGGATGAGGGGCAATCGGTGGTGCTCCCTGCGCACTGCCAACCGCCTGACTGGGTTCCGGATTCAAGGAAAAGTTCATCTCCTAGCCCAACGACCATGGCCCTTAGGAATTCGATGTCTGCTATTTTATTAGAATAGCTCATGTTCAGGGTTTCCTCATTTCCGTTGTCATTGATGGACCAATATGTCCATGTTCCGCCACCTAGACCATTGCTGAAGTTGCTCGAAGAATAGGCTGAAGCGGAAGCGGATACACTGACGCTGCAGCTGCCGTCACAACATCCAAACGCAGAGGAGCTTGAACAAGCGTCCGAGACTGTTTGCGACTCTGCGTCTTCGCCCCAGATACACTGATTAAAAACGCCAGTGCCCCACATGTTCCAGTTGGATGAATTGCTCGCTGAGTGATAGCTTACGCCGGCACTGACCCCAGAAGCTGATGAGCCAGAGATGCTGCCGCGCATGGACGAAGAAACGATGTCGTTGAGATCAAAATCAATCGCTTGGCCAAACTTGAGATTGTGTTGGGCGCTTTTTTTTTGCCAGCGTTCATTTGAGGCGGGCGTTGCTGATGTAGCGTCTATGGAGTTGTCATTGTTAATGTCAACATTGAAATAGCTGTTTTGGGGACTGCTTCCATCTGTTGCCACTTCAATTGTTACAGGTATTAGTGGTGCGTCTTGCTGCGCGAGAACAGCAATAGGACAAATTCCAATAAGAAGAGCGAATTGCTTGGCGAAATTCTTCATGGTCATCATGCTTTGATCTGTGAAATACACTGAGGTGTTGTGTTCGTTATTCACCAATACAATCTTGAACGAGATTTGAGAATTGATCTTTATCACTGATTACGGCTGTTGTGCCATCAGCGAACTGGATGCTGACTGGAAAGTCAA
>CACAUH010000077.1 GCA_902535565.1 uncultured Bacteroidota bacterium
CAGATACCGTCATGGTCGAAGTCAGAGTCCCCAAACCGTGCTAGGAGGCCGATGAGGTCGCCAATGCCCACCACGTCGTCACCATTTTCATCGAAAGGGGTGCAAACTGGCTCTTGAGAACTCAATGTAGCCGGTAAAAGCAGCAACAGAGAAAGCAGAGTTCGTCCCATGAAACAATTTACATTCACCCTGAATCGATAGCAACCGTAGTTTGTTGCCGTGGCAACCCCTGCAGATTGAGATTGCGACTTTTTCGCGGGGATTTTAGCATTGCGTGCAGGTTACAATGCCTGAATAAACGGTAATTGAGTATTTCGCTCAAGGAGCCCAAGATTCGGCGCGTCCACAAGCTCAATGGCGGATACCGGTCACGTACCATAGGGTGTTTTGAAGCTTTTGGCAGAAGCACACCGCAGGATGGGGATGCTCCTCAACAATCCGACCCAAATAATGCCAGCAAAATCAACAGGTCACCTACCCCCACGACTCCGTCTTCATTGAGGTCTGCAGGGCAGCCGCTTGTGCAGTCAAATTGTGCCAGCAGAAGCAACATGTCTGCTACCGAAACGGTCAAATCGCCATTGACATCGCCGGGGCAAGGGCAAGGTTCACAGCTGCCATCATCGTAGTTGGCTTCCGGATTAAAATTGCACGCTGAGGAGACTGTGCAACCGGGCGTGCATTCGCCCAAAATATTGGCATCCAACCACGCCAAGCGGCCATCAATCCAATCCCGCATGTAATCCAACTCCTCCTCGTACGTCTGTCCCACAAACGCATTGGGCCAAACGTACTCTCCCAACCTTGGCCAACGGGCATATTCGCGCACTTGCGCTTCCCCTAGCAACGCTGCCAGCGAATCAACGGTATTGTGGATGCTTTCATTGCTCCAGGCCGCTCCACGGTAATCTTCCCACAAGCATCGGGTCAAATCACGGTAGGCCGTGTCTTCCAGCATGCGCTCCCACCAAAACGGGTTCTCGTTGCCGCAATCGGAGTCGACTTCGAAACCTTCCGTGTTGGCTCCTTCACAATAGTCGACATTGCCCAGGGCCAAATTGTAATCCCACCAGGGCCCCATCACGATCTTGCCGCCATTGGAGTCTTTTTGTTTGTAGAAATACGTGCTCAGCCGGTAGCCATCAATGTTTTTCGACAGTTCATTGATCAGGTAGAGGTCGACAAACGAATTCATGTCAATGAAAGGTTTGTAGCCCAGTTCTGAATCGGCAAAGTCCGGTCCTGCGAGCGCATCTTCAAATGCAGTGATGTGCCCTTCAATGTATTCCATCTGGGGAGCGTTGAGATCGTCTGCCTCGGGTTTGTGAAATTGAATGAAGTTTTCCGCTCCGCCTACAGTTGGATAAGGTGAGTTCCAGCCTCCCTCGAAGTCGCCGGTGAATTTGTCCACCTTCAATATGTAGCCGCCGGTCAATTCATTTCCCTCGATGTCTTCCGGCAACAGCGTCGCGATGTCCACCCGGTTGGCATCTCGCTTGATGTTTTCCATGAGCATGTATACCCCTCGGTAATCGTCGTTAATGAAAACCTCGCAATACCGCCTGCGCGGCGTGTAACGGTTCAATTTCTCTCCCAATTCAAATACGATAGCATTCCGCATGAGGGATTTGTCCGTATACGGTCCGTAGAGGATCCAGTCGTTTTCCTCAGGCATCCCCAAGAGGGAAACATTGTTGTTTTCTCCATCCGCATCTTGGGTCTCAAGCGCGTAGGATTTTTTCGGGAACATTTGCGATGAGGAGCCGCGAATCTCGATGGAAATTTGGCCGTTGTAATCCGTGGGAGCATCACCCAACTCGTTGAAGCCGGAAGAATCATTGAGTACCATCATGTTCCCGATGATTCGGGGGTCGTCCATGATGGCTTCATCGGTCGTGATGAGTACGATGGGCAAGTTCGACTGGCCAAAGTAGACGCATGAACTGTCGTCCAAAGCGGCGTTTGGTACGAAATTGAGGGCTTCACTGTCCATGCACCCCTCTATTGGGACACACGACCCATCGTCGGTGCATTGGCCAAAGCACGTTTGCACTGAGATGGCTTGAGTCACGTTTGTGAGTTGGCGGTCGTTGTAGTGCTCAGGATGCGCACAAGGCAATCCGGCAATGTTTTCTTTGCAACTCCAATCTGCACAATTGCCATTGACGAAGGTGTAGTACCCTGTAAATCCATGTGGAACTTCAATGGTTATCGCCCACGTCCCGTCCCCATCTGCATCTGTCATGGGGTTGTCACCAGGCACACCAAAATATCCTCCCCCGGCCAGAGACACCCCTTCGGGTGAGACTGTTTCGTTTGCCATGTTGACCTCAAACGTAACGGGATGAACATCAGCTCCCGAGGGATTAAACCAAGTCGGCGGCGGACCATAGCCCAGGCCTTCCTCAGGCACTCCTGCAAACAAAAAAGGACGGGCCGTCAAGTCTGAAGACGATGGCCCCACGTTGTGGACTTCGATGGCCAAGGTATTGGATCCTTCTGTCAGCAGTGACAGGTCAAACGGAAATGAAGACGGGATTCCTCCTGCGTAGAGCACGGCTTCCTGATCCATGTCCAGGCCTTGGTTCCATGCAATGAATTCGCCTGGTTGCCCAGCATTGCCACGGCCTATTTCCGTGCCATTGAGGTAGGCAACAAAGCCGTCATCGTAATCCAGGTAAAAGTGGGCATCCAACCAATTGCTGAGGTCGTCAATCTCGAAGGTGTGACGCAAGTACACCGCTGTTGTGCTCGGCAATATGGTGTTGTCATCTCCATCGCCGTATCCAAAACCGGCGGGACCTTCAGGCCAGGCGGCATCATTGAAGCCCCCTTCGAACCAATCACTTGCTGGCTGGGTGTTGGGGAGCCAGTAGTGCCATTGGGTGCCATCCTGCATTACGGCTTCCCAATGATCAACTGTTTGCGCAAAGTACATCGAGGGGGACATGGACAGGGATGCCACAAGTGATAACGCCAGTGATGTCCATGGCGGTATGGATTTTGACGCTCCTGCAGATAAGGTGGCCTGAGAGATTGCCCTTGCCTTGGAGGCCAGTCCTGTCATAAAGCTTTTCATTTCCATTCCATTTAAAGTGCACACGCAGCTTCGCTTCACACCGTTTTATCAAGTTGCTCGGCGTTGTTCAACGTTTCCGATGTTTTGCACGCTTCGAAAAGATACGAACGTAAAGGCTGCAAAGGATTTCGAAGGTCACCTGGACCAAAGACCAAGACATGGGCTTCTACGAAGACCTTGCATTGTTTCCCCGACACACTGGCTGTCGTATGTCTGCTGGTCTCCTTCTGGGCCTTGGTGCTGGCGGTGATCGGTAAAGCCGATACGTCAAACTTCTAAAGCTTGACGTCTGGAGGTTAATCGTGGTCAGTGCAAGGCAGTGATTTCCTCCAAGTGCGCGCGCACCAAGGAGTCGACCAAAAGGCACTTGTTTTGGTAGCCTTGGACTTGGTCTCCATGCATTTGGATGCGATGTCGCAGGGCTATGTTGGCTTTGTAAAATGAGGCGCTTGAGTACTGCGCTTTGAGATCTTCATATTGCAATAAGCGGTAAGCTGCGGTCCTCGATTCGGCAGTGTCTAGATTTTCAATGGCGTAACACATGGGATGGTGTTCGCTGTAATACGACCACGCTGCGTCGTCCACCATTCGGTTGTTGTCTGCTACGCGCTTGGAAACGAATTCGTAGTAGTCTTTGACTTCCGTTTCCACGCCCAGAGGAAACCGCAGTATTCGTCCGTTGTTGATGAGCGACTTGTAGGTCCCGTTGTTGATGAAGAATGTGTACTCGGTGTACACGTGTCCGATGTCGATGATGCTGTCGGAGAATGCACTGTACGACATGAGTCCTCCTCGGTATCTTTCTATGTTGTCGATGAGTCGAGAGGCATTGGTTTCGCCTTGCTTTATGGACTGGGCGATAAACTCTAGCCTTTGAGCATCGGCGGAGAGGTCCTTCAGTATGGCTTTGGCCTCGGCGATGTGATCATTGGCCAGTTTGCGCTGCTCGTTCCATTCGCCCACCCAAAACGACACGGTGATGCCAAGCACCACCACGAAAAATTCGAAGACGTATTTGATCGCGAAGTACTTGTAATCAATGGGCTTTTTCATTCTGGGCAATTAAGTGTTCCGAAGCACACGTGAAGTTATTCATTGAGGAGGCGTGTCGAGGCTTGACGATTTCTACCGCAAGTTTATTTGCCCGGTCACATTTTTCTGTCCGAGTGTGTACTTGGAATGAAAGACTACATTGAATTGATGAAAATGCAAGTCAAGAAAGAGACCGTGTTTGGCGTTCTTCAATACATGAAAGGTGTACGTTCTGTATTGTTGATCTCCAGTTTGCTGGTGAGCATTATCCTATGTTGTACTGCTTGTAACCCTGATTGTGCAACGCTTCCCGCTCAGTGCGATTTGATTCCGGATAGTGGGCCTTGCTTTGCGGCAATCGAGAAATACTTCTTTGATTCAGATGATCAAATGTGCAAGGCGTTCATTTGGGGTGGATGCGAGGGGACAGTTCCCTTTGATTCGCTGGAGGAATGTCAGGTTTGTGAATGCCATTGAACGTGAGCCGCGTGAGAATGCACCTTCCTTCAAGATTGTTCTGCACTTTGACCGTGTCCGTCGTTTTTGCCCTGCTTTTGGCGGGGTGTATCGATTCCGATTTTGGCAACGCCACACTCCGGGACTATACCGGGTTGGACGGATGTGACTGGGTGATTGAGTTGGACAATGGAGAGGTTGTGGAGCCCCGCAATGTGGAGGACTTCATTGCAGAGCCGGTATCGCAGATGCGCTTGCTGGTTGAATACACTGTAGAGCCTGACTGGGTGAGCATTTGCATGGTGGGTCCCGTGGTCACCTTAACGACATGCAGCGTGGCCGATTGACCGGAGGGTTTATTAAGTGGCATAATTCTTGGTGTTTTGGGGGCGATGCCCATGTACACCGCCCCAAAACAAGTTTTCGCCTGGTTGTTTGCCGCGTTGATTCTTCTGTCTTCTTGTTCGAGCAGTATTCTCATCTCTTCAGTCCCAAGCAAGGCAGATGTTTATGCCAACGGGGAGTATATCGGCCAAACTCCCGTGCGCCACCGGGACTCCGAAGTCGGTGGAAGCCTGCTGGATTTGCAGATTGAAAAAGAGGGTTACGAAGTCCTCACAACTGGCGTTGAGAAAAGGGGGAGAATTAACCTCTGGGCATTGATGGGTTGTTGGATGCTTTTTCCATTGGCATGGCTGGAAATGTATCCAAAGCGATATCTGGGCCGTTTGCAGCCGATCACGAAAGAGCATTCTCCGCTGCATGTGGAGGTCCAGACGAGGGAGGCTGTTGGCTCCAATATTTTTGTTGTGGTCCTCGAGAATGCGCCTTGCCATGGTTCGACCAACGCCTCAGTGCTCGAGGCTTCAATTGGCATTCGGCTGATGGAAAAATATCGGGTGCTGGAGCGACAAGCGTTGGATGTGGTTAGTGCAGAGCAGCATCGAAACATGACTTGGATCCACGATGAGTCGAGCATTGTGGATGCAGGCAAATTCTCTGGGGCGAGAGGGGT
>CACAUH010000078.1 GCA_902535565.1 uncultured Bacteroidota bacterium
AGGCGAAAAAGCAAAAGGCGAGAAAATTTTTCATGGCATCGAAAGGTTTAACAAAGGTATTTAGACACCGGACATATTGAGCCTGTGAGGGGTGTAAAGGGGGCAGACAGCTTCAAAAGCTGTCAAAACGGCCCCTCCTTCGTCAGAATTACATAATCGACATCCAAACCAAAATCACCATCTGCAGTGCCGGTTTGACTCACCGTACAATCCAGTCGAATGACCTTTTCCATGTCTATTTGTCCATCGAGAGAAACATTGCTCCCAGACAAATCCAGCACCAAGTCCGACCACAAAATGCTTTTCCTGTGCCATTGACCATCGGCAGTCACAGCCAACTTTGTGGTGTAAACCTCATCTAAACCACCGGTAATCAATCCATCCCCGTCGGAATCTTCAAACACTTTTACAACTGTAGCGGAACCCTCGAAAGTGCTCCGCAAGTGCAAGTTCAAATACGTGTTTTCCACCTCGTAATCCCCGATGGCAGATGGACTCAAAGACATTCTCAATGCGCCGAACCAAGTGGCAGCCCCTGATCCTGTTCCGCTCATGTAGGCATTCCCCTCACAGGCATCCGTTGCCTCTGTCACCACTTCCAACGTTTCCGTGTATTCACCGCTGCTCAAACTAAAAGAGGCATCCTCCTCCTCGAAGGAGGCCAAGAGAAAACCTCGGCTCGATAAATCTGGTCGCTCCCAGACAAACACCGAATCCAACCTCCAATCTTCGGGGTGGTCTTCGAATTCTAAAAGACAGTGTACCCATTCGTTTTGTTGAAAGAAAAGGCCATCACAATCACCAAGCCACAACACATCGGACAGGTTTTCGCCTTGACCCTCGAATGAAAATGTCGCACCTGATTTCTGACCAATCAATGACAACGTGTAGAAGACAGGAAGATTGAATTCACCCGTAAACTGAACCGCCTCCCCCGCATCAAAGTGCACGCCATTGGGTCTGTTGTGCCCAAATTCCGAAACGAACTCAAGTTCTCCGTAAAGGCCATCCAAATCAGGCCCCAAGCTGCCCTCTTTGGCACACCCAAAAACACCAATCCAAACTGCAATGAAAAGCCATGCCCTGTGCGGCTTCCTTAAACTAAAATCAGTCATATCAGAATGTGGTTTGAAACAGAAACAAAGCGCGTGAAACAGTCCCTCGCTGGCCCTGGCCAGACTCGCGCATGGCCCACTTTTGCCACTGGAAGGTTGCCTCCGTCTTTTCATTCAGACGCCAAGTCAAGCCCCAAGCATGGAGTTCGTCTCGAACATCGAGGTCGACGCGATCGAAACCAACGACAGTAAAATCTTCATCGCGCAAAGCGAGATAGTCCAAACCCTCAGCATCAATGCGTTTGACCCCATAACTCAACATCACTGTCTGCGTTACAGACCAATCAAGACCAACGTCGAGCACGTTAACAACCAAATCCACAGGGGGAAGTGTGGCCTCCGCGCGGTTCACAACCTGCTGTTGCCAACCCCCTTGCAGTCGCAACGACCTGCTGCCCTCCCACCACTTTTCAAGATTGGCGTGACCAGACAAGTGGGTGTTCAAGTAGTGCCTGCGGTTCGGGCTGCCTTCCGGTGTCAAATCCTGAAGAAACGACAGACTGGCGCGAATCGACCAAGGGTCTTCTTTCCCCCCCTGCTCCAGATCAGCGGAAAGCGCACGCCTGTTGGGGGTGGCCAAGCCGTATGGCATCGCGGTTCCATATCGAGGATCAAAGGGCATCAGGCCCCGCCTCATCAAACGGTTCCAAGGCCTCCCCAGTTGGGATGTGGTGCGCGCTATCAAGAGGTCGCCTTGCATCAACGAACGGCCCCATTGCCCATTGTTCAAAAGGGGGGAAAACTTGGGGTGTTTGTTCGTATAAAATCCGCTTCGTCTGTGCCCCGGGTGATATGTAGGTATCCGAAACCGAGCGTGCCGAAACCCTGGCCACCCAATGTTCTCTGAATTTCAAAGTCCCCGAGAGGTGCCAATAACCGCCACGCACATCAGCCGCGGAATCCCCTTGACCGACTCCCTCGACCAAACGGGTTGCCAATGACCCTCCAGCTTCGCCACACAGTTTCCAATCATCGCCACTCCACGATGCCTCACCACTTAAGCCCAAAACGTGACTGCCCTTTCCCGAGATGACAGTGGAACCCAAGGTCGCAAAATCTTGAGCCCGAATCGCCAATAATGCGCGCTTTCGCGTCAACTCAAATGCAGATCCAGCAAAAATCACATCGGGTCTAAACACTTCATCCGAGGATTGAATACGCGAGACAAAACTTGAAGACTTCAGTTTTGTCCCGTTGTCTCTTGTCCAGTCCCCAAGGAACTTAGCTCCCCGGAGCCTCCAAGCCTCTGATTCGCTGAAATTCTCGTAATCCTGCAACTGTCGCCATTGTGCAAACAACATCGATTCATTGACAACACCTTCCGAGGGTGAATTCCAAATGGTGAAGGGCGTCCATGCAACATCTACATCGCCAATCTCATAACGCCAATGTTCTAGGAGCGAGCCCGATAAGACAACCCTTCGAACCTGAGCGTATGAGGCACTTGTATCGAACAAGGCCAAATTGGTGCCCAATCGGAGTTCCATATAAACCTGTGCTTTGGACGTGATATCGCCCCTTAAAGCGAGATCATACAAAGCATGGGATTCCAGGCTCACATCCTGCACCACCGTGTCTTCCTGACTCAAAAACCCAACATCCGCAACACCCCGGGCCAAGCCACCCAATTCAAACGAAGGGTACTGCGCGCGGCCAGAATATGGCATGAGGAACACGGTCCAAATGACGAACAGCGAACATGGCCGCGAAATCAAATTGAATTGTTCAATGGACATCAAAACTGAATTTTAAATTCAACTGTGGCTTCCCAGCCTTGAAGGTGAGACAGTTCATAGGCACGGTCCTGATACCGCACATGTTTGCCACGAACAAACAGAGAAGAGGCCTTCGTCATGCTGACATCAAATCCAGTGCCCACAGCAGTCCCCAAGCCATCCAAATGCAAAGGCACGCCGTCGGGTCCCGCCGCACGGGAAACTGTGGATTCGTTGCCCACAATGCGCTCCATTCCGGCATACATCACCCACGCAAAAACTTCCCCCAAAGGCAAATAGGCATCCAACTCGTGATACTGCGCCCGAACCAATGCTGCATCATTCATCTTGGGCATCGCGGACAGGCCTTCCTGAACACTCAAAAATTCGCCCAAATAAAAGAGGAATGGCGCGTTGTCTCCTTTGGCACCCTTCCATTTGGCATTGATCCGAAACGCATTGAATCCCTTCAGGTTTGATCGCCCTTCCTCTTCAATCATCCCCACACGCTGGTATGCGCCTCGGAAAAAAGTGGTGATTTCACCGCTCGGACCCGCCGCTTGCTGAAACCGATCCACACGGGACATGTACAGTCCGGTCACCTTGTGATAAAAGGTGATTTCCGAGGATAGATTTTGCAATTCCATCGACGTCAAATAGCCCACGTTGACCCGAAATGGTCCCGTGGCCAACTTGGTAGTCAACCGCACGGTCGCCCTGTTGCTTGCGATCAAGTGCATCGGAGTCAGCACGGCGCCAAATGGCCTTGCGCCATCTTGAACTGTGGCCCCATTGAACGAAGATGTCTCAGAACTGAACCCATCGACCGAGGTGTTGATCAAGGCGGAATGCAGATTCACGAAGTTGGGTGAAACTGCGAAAACCTCCACGTTCAGGGGGATTCCCAATAAACGGCGAGGAACGCCGAGGTTCGTTTGAAATGCGAAGCCGCTTTTTCGCAACCCTTGGGATACAATCTCATGCCTGCCCCACGCCAAGTCACTCTTCAAGCTCCACGCCTTCCACTTTCCCTCATGCGAGGCAGAAAGTGCCGTCATGCCATAAGCTTCGCCGTTTGTCCAAGAGTCCAAGCCTCGAGACCGCATCCCACCTAAACCAAACTTATGAAGGCGGTATGTCTTGTTGATTCGACCAGCCAGAATTTGGTCTGGGAAAGAGGAGATATTGAATGGCGTGCGGCCTGCAACAATATCAATGCTCATCTGTCCCGGCAATTCACTTGCTGTCCATCTGAGCCCGTTGAATTGCCGCTTGCCAAAGTCAACTTCTCGTAAGTAGTCAGAGCGGCTATGGTAATTCCCGTGCTGCACGCCAATGGGCCAAACATAGGTCCACGCATTGCGATCAAAAAGAGAATTCTGAACCTGCCGAGCCGAGCTCATCAGGAAATCACCCAACTCCACAAATTGAGTTCCACCATACGCCATCTCAAACCGACCAAATGGCTTTCTCGTGCCGGCCGAAAACACCAATCCTTGACGGGATAAACGAAAAATTCGATCGTCATTCCCCATTCCGGAGAATGGATCAAACGTCAATAACTGAAGTGCTACGAAACTGTTGTGACTGGGTCTGAACGTCACATTGACATTCAAATTTGGCGCATTGAACTCGTCGTCGGCCCTGAGGACAAGGGGTGTATTGGTATCGCCATGGTGGTTGCTCAAATTCCTCGCATATCCCAAGAACCGGCAATAGCCCTTGACCTCAACCGGTGTCCGCTGGGTGCGCAGTCCCAGTCGCGGCTGTTCTTTACCCCCGGGCTTTGCCAACGCGGAGTCAGCAACCGTAATTTGAGCACCACCAACATGATGAGCGCAGAAAAAAACCACAGCAAACCATCCGATGCACGCGAAGTGAAAGACCGTCACTCGCGATTTCCCATCGTTTTGATGGTCTCCTTTTTTCTCTCCGGCTGCGAGGCTCCTCACAATATTGACATTCAATCCAATCCCGTACCCAAGGTTCCATCTGTGGTTTGGTTGGTCTGTGAAGACCAGTCCATGTTCATGCCGATTTACGGTGACTCCACCGCCCGCATGCCCAACCTTAACGCACTTGCCAAAGATGGAACAATTTTCGATAGTTTTTACGCCGTTGCACCCGTTTGCGCGCCTTCGAGGAGCAGCATACTGACTGGATTTCAACCCGCCTTGATGGGGTCGCATCACATGCGGGCATTTCAAGCCAAACAGCCTGAAGTGAATACCCACACCGGACTTCAAATATACTCTGCACCAGCACCCCCAGGCGTCAAAGCATTTACAGAACACCTCAGGGTGCAAGGTGTGTATTGCACCAACAATGCCAAAGAGGATTACAATTTCAAAAGACCCCCACTCGCTTGGGATGAATCCTCCAAAAATGCCCATTGGAGAAACCGCCCCTCAGGCGCGCCATTTTTTTCCGTTTTCAATTTTAATGTGAGCCACGAATCACAAGTTTGGAAACGCAAAGGCCAGCCGTGCGATGTGTCGACCGATGGCTTAATCGTTCCGCCGCTCTTGCCAGAAAATGAACATGTCCGAAATGACCTGGCAACAAACTATTGCAATCTCGAAGCGCTCGACAAACAGATAGGCGAAATCACATCACAACTGAGAGAGGACGGCCTTTACGATGAGACCACCATCGTATTCTACAGCGACCATGGAGGTCCTTTCCCAAGATTCAAAAGGGCCCTCACAGACGCTGGCCTTCGCGTTCCTTTGGTAATCA
>CACAUH010000079.1 GCA_902535565.1 uncultured Bacteroidota bacterium
GGATTTTTCCCTTCTTGATCTTGAACGGTTCACCTTCTGTCGGATGGCATGTTGCACCGATGGTCGCAACAATGACCTTCTGACCTGCTGCCACATTGGGGGCGCCACAGACGATGTGAAGTGGAGCATCAGTGCCGATGTCCACGGTTGTGACCCGGAGTCGGTCCGCATTTGGATGTTGTGCACAGGTCAGCACCTCCCCGACAACCATTCCTTTTAGTCCGCCGGGGATGACGGGTATTTCATCCAAGCCTTCAACTTCGAGGCCACTTGCGGTGAGGATGTCGCAAAGGTCCGCAGGCGAGTGCTCGGGAGCGCCATTGAGGGGAAGCCAAGAGGCAATCCAATCCAAGGAAATCTTCATGATGGCAATTGGTGGTGAAGTCGGAGCATGTAGCAGCCCATGACGGTGACTCAGGGCCTGCCCGATTGCTTTTCTCCGCGCACCAGAATGGACTGACAGACCCCGTTCTGGCCTGTGTAACACTGCCTCAACAGCTGCACTACTTCACCCGTGCAGACGTCTTCACCAATCCGATTGCCCGTTACTTCATCCTTCGGCTCAACATGATGCCGGTGTTCAGGCCCATCGACCGCACACCTGACATGGTGGAGCGCAACAGAACCACCTTCGATGCGGCGCACCAACGGTTGGATGCTGGCGCCGCTTGCGGCATATTCCCTGAGGCCAGCCAATTGGACGAGCGTCGCACCCGCCGATTCAAGCACGGATCGGCTCGCTTTATCCTAAGTGCTTTAAGCCGCCCGGCAGTGAAAGCGCGGGGCCTTGAAGTCATCCCAATGGCCTTCGATTTCGAGCGATATGAGGGCTACCGGAGCAAGGCAAGAATCCGCATCGCCCGGCCTCTGGACCTCTCTGGACTGCCTGAAGGTTCGGATGATTCCGGGCCCTATCGGGTGCTATTGAGTGAGCAGATGCGAGACGCCATGGTGGACTTGTCCGTGGAACTCGTGAAAGGAGACCACTATGATGCGCACTTGGCCCTTTGCCGGTATGCTGAGGGCAGAACAGGAACCAGACCCGATCCCGATTGGCTTGCCGAACGCGGACAGGCCTTGGTCAGCGCTGGAAAGGATTCTCTGCTCGGTTTTCGCGAACTGATTGCATCGGGAATTTCACACCCCCGCCGTGGAGACGGATTCGCCGCCATTGGAAGATTGCATGCCCACGGGCTAACCTCCCTGACCCCGTTGGCCTTGCGGCTGCCGGCATGGGCTATATTCAGGTTGACAGCGGGCTGGTGGCCCAGGCTCTTGGAACCCACGATGGCCAAACGCATCAAACAGGTGGGCTTCCGAACCACCGGCTCGATTCCCGCCGCGATGATGGGCATCCTCTTGACATGGCTGACCATCAGCGCCTTGGTCACGGTCTGGACCACAGATCCCATTCTGGGGTTGTTGACCCTTCCCTTTCTCAGAATTTGTCAAGCTGTGGCCATGCCCTTCGAAGACGCATGGATCGACCGCATAGAAGAGCGACGAGCACGTCGATTCACAGGGAACCCATGGATTAAGAAATGGGCCAAAACCTTAGATTAATCGGGTTTTTAAAAGATCGAAGTCCCAGACTTGGCTGTCCTCTATCCCTCCCCCCTGCATCATCGGTTTCGTTGCTAACTTGACCGAACACTTCTGCATCAGAAAACCATGGATAAGAAGAAGATTCTCGTTGTAGACGATGAGGCAGATATCTTAGAAATTGTCCAGTATAACCTTGAAAAAGGCGACTTCGATGTCAACACTGCCTCCAATGGCATAGAAGCCATCGAGGTTGCTTCGGAATGGCACCCCGACCTCATCCTTCTCGATGTCATGATGCCGGAAATGGATGGCATGGAAACCTGCATGCGAATTCGGAGCAATGCGGAGTTGGAAAACACAGTGATCGCATTTCTGACAGCCCGCGGTGAGGACTATAGCCAGATTGCGGGTTTTGAATCGGGAGCCGATGACTACATCACAAAGCCCATCAAACCTAGGGTTCTGTTAAGTCGAATCAAGGCCTTGCTCCGCAGGGGAACCATGACGAAGACATCCAATCAAGTGTTCAGTGGCAAGACCATCACGATTGATCGGGACCGGTATGTGGTGATTCAGAATGGGAAAGAGATGAACCTGCCCAAAAAGGAGTTTGAACTGCTGTCTCTTCTGGTCTCTCAGCCCGGAAAGGTGTTCTCGCGAAGCACCATTTTGTCTCAGGTTTGGGGCAGTCAAGTTGTAGTGGGAGACAGAACCATTGACGTGCACATCCGCAAGCTTCGTGAGAAGCTGGGTAACGATTACTTCAAAACTGTGAAGGGCGTCGGATACAAGTTTGTCGAAGAATGAGTGTGCTGACACCGCGGGGGGTTGCCATCGCATCTGCTTTGGTGATCACCCTGCTCGGCACGGGCATGTTCGCCCTTGTGCTCACCCTCTATGGTGTGCAGGCCCCCATTCAGGCATATGCATTGGTGTGCCTGAGCATGTTCATGCTGTCGATCGCCGTCACGTATTCAACCATTGAACGATTCATCTATCAAAAGGTCCGGATCATCTACAAAAACATCCACCGGTTCAAGAGTACCAAGGAGCGAGCCAAAGACCTGCGGATGGATGAAGACGTCATGGACAAGGTCCAGCAGGACGTGATGGGATGGGCTCAAGAACGGGTTCAGGAGATTTCCCAACTCAAGGAGCAAGAGAGCTTCAGAAAAGAGTTCATCGGCAACCTTGCCCATGAACTTAAAACGCCTGTATTCAACATTCAAGGCTACATCCTGACCTTGCTCGAAGGGGCACTAGAAGACCCCGACCACAACAGAAAGTTCCTCATTAAGGCAGCCAAAAATGTCGACCGGATGGCCGGTTTGATTGACGACTTGGACGTGATCACGAAAATTGAAGGCGGATCCTTAGAACTCGACCTTAGAAAATTTAACCTCACCACACTCGTGGTCGACGTTGTGGATCAGCTCGAACAGAAAGCAAAGCGGGCCGGTATTGAAGTCCAATTCATCGATGAAGCACGCCGAAATGTGGAGGTCATCGGAGACGCAAAAAAAATTGAACAGGTCGTCACAAACCTCGTTTCAAACAGCCTTCGTTACGGCAAAGAAGGAGGGGAAACGCAAGTCCGATTCTATGACATGGACGAGCAAATGCTCGTGGAGATTGCCGATGACGGCATTGGCATGTCCGAAGAGCACCTGCCACGGATTTTTGAACGATTCTACCGGGTTGACAAAAGCCGATCCAGAAATGCAGGCGGCAGTGGGCTGGGCCTGTCGATTGTAAAGCACATCATCGAGGCACACGGTGAGACGATTTCTGTGCGCTCCACTCCCGATAAGGGATCCACTTTCGCATTTACCATGAAAAAGGCGTAGTCAAGCCTGCATCATTCCCGTGCCAGCCCCGTTGACAAAGGGGTTCGAGGCGCGTTCCTCTCCAATGGTGGTCATTGGGCCGTGGCCTGGCCAGACCTGCATGTCACCAGGCAATGTGTACAATACAGACTGGATACTGTCCACCAATGTTGGGGCATCTCCCCCGGGCAGATCTGTCCGACCTACACTTCCGCGAAACAGAACATCTCCTCCAACCACACGATTGCCCTCCTCATGCACAAAGACCACATGGCCCGGAGCATGGCCCGGCGTCCACCGGATGGTTAACCTGAGGTCTCCGAAAACCAAAACCTCCCCATCCACAAGTGAATCGGGATGCACATCGGGCAACGGGTCCATCGGAATCCCATACAGCTCGGCTGCCTTAGGTGCCATTGAATATGTCAGCCGGTCTTCCGCATGGACCCTCGGAAGGAGCCCATATCGCTCTTTCATTCCAGCACAACCCAGAACATGATCAAGGTGAGCATGGGTGAGCAGAAGAGCCCGTGGCATCCATCCGCGCCGATCGAGTTCATCCTCGAAGCGCCTCCACTCTTCGGGAGAGGACATGCCGGGATCAAACACGATGCCCCCATTAGCTCCGTCATGCAAAACGACGGTATTTTCAGAAAAAGCGTTGAATGCCATCGAGATCATGACCGCAAGTTGACCCAAAGGGAACAAACGGTTGCCCGCCTTCGTACTTTGCCTGTGATGTCGGCAACCGGGATTCGGGTAGGCAGCCTCTGGCTGATGTTCACCCTGCTCATCTTGAGTGGGGCAAACGCCCAATTTCACAATGGCCTCGACATGGCCTTTGGCCAACAACGCGTTCAGTACCGGGCCTTCGATTGGCAGTACCTGGAAAAAGCCCCCTTCCAAGTTCAGTTCTACCAAGGCGGCCGAAAATTGGCCGAACACGCCCTTTTCAGTCTCTTAGCGGACTTGCCTTCGTCTGAAGCCGACTTTCAAATGAGACTTGGCGAGGGCGTTCAAGTGCTGGTCTACAACAAGCATGCGGATTTTCGCCAGAGCAACATCGGCATCGACGGCACGGCAGGAGGCAACATTGGCGGTACCACCACCATCCATGGCCGGAAACTTTTTGCTTGGTTCGACGGGGACCGAAGCGCATTTAGAAGGCAGCTTCGGTCTGGCTTAAACCGCGTGATGGTCCGGCAATTCCTGTATGGAGAAGACTGGAAAGATGTGGTCAAAAACACGCAGCTCTACGAGCTTCCTCGATGGATGGAAGACGGTATGGTTGGTGCCTTGTCTGGCCCCATGGCCCCTGCCGACCTCACCCACTTAAATGACTTGATTGGACAGGACGGCATCAGGGCGGTCCAAGTGCTCAATCAAAACGACGCCCGCATTGCTGGGGAAGCCGTTTGGCATTTCATTTTGGAAACCTTTGGTCGCCAAGCTGTCGTGGATGTGCTCAGCGGTTTCAGAGCGGGAAGAACGCTGGATGCTGGATTTCGTCGCATCGGATTTGACCTCGAGGGGATTTTGGCTGCGGCCCAGGCCCAACTGTTGCTCCGGGCATTCTCTCCGGAAGCGGCAGGTGTCGCGGCACAAGCGAGCTCATCGATTCTGCTCGAGGCCCAACCGGTCCGGGAAAAAGTCAAACACCTCGGCGACGTGCCACATCGTGCTGCGGGCAAATACAAGCACCACCGGTTCGCCACTTCTGCAAATGGACAATGGACAGCATGGGCAACCGACGAACGCGGCCAAGTGCGCATATGGGCATCTGATGGTCGCCGCAAACGCTGTTTGGCCCGTTATGACCACAAGCTTGACCGCATCGTCGACCCGACTTACCCAGTTCTTGCATGGCACCCCTCCGCCCCCATCCTTGCCCACATCCATGAAGAAAAGGGACGGGTATTTCTGACCACAACCCATTTGGAATCAAGAGAAAGTGCCGAGCGTGAGTTGTTCAGAATTGAAAAGGTCATCCACCTCGATTGGTCCCCAGACGGTCAGAATATCGCCTTTGGCGGGGTTCGCGCTGGACAATCCGACGTCTACGTGTACAACACGCTGGCCGGTTCCCAAGTCGCTTTGTGGGACGACCCTTGGGATGACCTCCAA
>CACAUH010000080.1 GCA_902535565.1 uncultured Bacteroidota bacterium
GGCAAAATCCCTCAGCCCTGTCAGAAAAAGCGTGGTGTGTACCACCAGCGATGTTGAGTCCGATTCCGCCGCGCTCCGCTTCAAGGGCACATTTCAAAGTGCCGCTCATGATGATGGTTTCTCTCAGTGCAAGTGCCCTGGACCATGTGAATCCTGATCTGCGTTCTTCAGCCCGGGACAAAGTGCCCATGCGGATTTTGTTCCAGTATTCTGATGTGTGGCACATCAGAATTTCATTCGTGTCCAGTGGTGCTGGTCGATTCCATTTGGCGTCTTCTGAGAACCCCTCCAAATGAAGTTGACCGTGGATCAAATCGTATTTCTCCATGGGGAACCGGTGGCCCTTTGGGAGTGGATGTGCATAGGCTGGGTGGTATGAAACGAGCATCAAGGGTGAAGGAGGTGCGTTATGTGTTAATTGCTTAAACAACAGCTGTATAAGGGGTGTATTTGTGTTGCATTAATATGATGCAACAGAAGGGATGTAATTGTGTTTCATCATATCGAGGTCAGCAATGACCTTTGAAAAGTGCAGCGGTGTTTTCCGATAGCCATATTGCTGGTTATTGCTCTGGGAAGGGGTTTTGGGCAGGATGAGTCCAAGCGGATGGATCCAGATGATTGGTTGGGACAGGACCAAGTTCGTCGAATGATCGGTTGGGTAGGGGACCATCCTGAGTTAGCATCAGGTTTTGTGCATTCTTCGGCAGGTCGTTTTTGGATGCCATCAGCCGCTCAAGGTCAAGTTTTCCTAAGAGATGGGGATTTGAGGGTGGTTGCAGATGAAAATGGAGAGAACGCAAGCGTTAGCCACAATTTGGGGTTCAATCTTGGGGCGAAGCATTTTGTTTTTCGGGATCACATTATGTCGGTCGGTGGCCGTGGATTTTGGAATGGTCACGCGAAGTTGATCCAGTTCATGGAGCGGACTGGGGAGTGGGAATTGGTCATCGCAGAGAATGGGCCAGAATGCGTAACCAAAGAATCGAGTTGGTTTAATGCAGCGCGAGGGGAAGTAATCGCCATTGATGAACGGAGATGGGGTAGGCCCAAAAATGATGGTCCAGATGTTGTGTGGAAGTTGGATTTGGATGCCAAGAAATGGTCGGTTCTAGGCAAGGTGAATCCTCAAATGACATTGTTCATTCGCGGATCAGGACTGTTTGTGGATCTGGATGATTATGGAATTTGGATGGGGGGTCACCAGACGGCGGTTATCCGCAAATCTGACATGCAAGTTGTGTTGAGTCCTGAATGGGATTACACGGATTACGTTGCACTGGAGGAGGAGGTTGAAAATGCTTCGATGTGGATGTCTGCAAATAGTGGCAACCGCTTTCAGGTGTGGTCTATGGATACGTTGGGCAAAGAGACCTCATTGGTTGATTGGGATGCAGAACTGGCCTTCGAGACGGCTTCAGAGCAAAATGGGCCGATGGCTTGGGTGGAGCCTTTTACCGACAGTGATGCAGCACTGCTGACTGGGCTTGGACCCGCCACAAATCAGGAGACTTCATCTGGGCCTGGAGCGTGGGTCTTGGTCCTTCTAGTGGCTGGAGGCCTGTCCTATGCAGCTGGAAGGAAAAGCAGCGCGGGCCGAGAACAGACGAGGACGTTTGTTCGAAGTGAGAAAGAAGGCGTTCTCAAAACTGAAAATGCAAAGTGGGATGGGCTCAGCCCCGAACTGCCGACGGCGGCCAAGGACATTTTGGCCAAGATTCATCAGCTGGAGAAAGATGGAGAAAATGTCATGGCCACAGAGGAGCTCAATCTCTTTCTTGATTTGGGAGTCGGTGTTTCATCTGAATCAAAGCGTGCAAAAAGGGCGCAGTTCATTCGGGACGTCAATCGGGTGTACCAAATGCGTCATGGTAAAGACATGATTTTGAGGGAAAAAGACCTGAATGATAGGCGGAGGACAATCTATGTTATCCACCCCCACTCAAGTAACGCATGAGTTCCATGCACACCACGGCTGCGACGGTTCCAACCGCATAGCCGAGAACAGCCAGGAGAACGCCAACTGGCGCGAGTGCAGGACTGAATGCACTGGCCACGATCGGAGCGCTTGCTGCACCGCCCACATTGGCTTGGCTTCCCACAGCGACGAAGAAAAACGGTGCCCGAATCAACTTGGCAACGACAAGAAGGATGATCACATGAACAAGCATCCAGAGGAGGCCAATGAGGATGACAGGCCAATAGATCTCCCATGAATGGTAGAGTTCACCAATGTCCATTTTGGCTCCGATGGTGGCCACAAGCACATACAGGAAAACGCTTGCCATCTTGCTGGCCCCAGCCCCTTCATATGTTTTCATGGGCGTGAAACTGAGTGCCACACCAAAGGCGGTAGACAAGAAGACGAGCCAGAAGAAATGACTTTCAAGAGAGCTCAGGAACCGAACCGAAGAACTGGGGTTTTCCTCTAGAATCGAATCGAACACCTTGGCGATCCCGATGCTGATTTCATCTCCTGCGAAGTGAGCAAGACCAACCATCAAGAAAATGACACCAAAAAGCACCATGAGATCATTGAAGGACGCGATGCGGGCGATGCTCTGCTGGTAGTGCTCCACTTTTTCTTTCAATGCCTCAACAGCTGAGGCGTCCGCCTTGAGTCGCTTGTCTATGACGGCGCTGACACCGGCCCCGATGAGCAGGAAAGGCATCCATAAATTGGCCACGAACACATCCACGATGATCATCACGCTGAATTGATCATCCTGTGCCTGAGCGATTTCTTTCAGTGCGGTCTGATTGGCACCTCCACCAATCCAACTACCCGCAATGGTCGATAGTCCTCGCCACAAGGCGTCTGGCGCATCACCACCGAGCACGTCCGGTCGGATATGGCTGACCAGCCATAGGGCCACAGGTCCACCGACGACAATGCCGATTGTGGCAGCGAAGAACATGATCAAGGCCTTCGGTCCCAAGTTCAAAATGCCCTTCATGTCGATTGAAAGACAGAACATGAGCAGGCTGGCAGGAAGCAGATAGCGGCTGGCAACATAGTAGAGGTTGCTGCCTTCTCCGGCTTCGATAATGCCCGTAGAATTCAATATTGCTGGGAGGAAGTAGGCCATCAATAATGCGGGAACAATACGATAGAACTTGGAAAATCCCGGCAACCGCGCGGTATGGAAGACAAGTGCGAGACAGGCCAGCAACAGGCCAAAAATGGGGGCGTCTTGTGTGATCACGGGCCCAAGATACAGGGAGGGTCTTTCAGATTGGGATGGATCGTGTTCGGTTGCTTCGCTTCGTACTTTCGAAGGTGTGTTTTTCCGTCATCGTGCCACTCTTCAACCGGCCTGAAGAAATCCAGGAGCTCCTCGAGCGTTTGACTCATCAGTCGTTTCGGACTTTGAGGTCATCGTGGTCGAAGACGGAAGCGATCGGGATGCCCGGGACATCGTGCTCGGTATCCAGGGCAGGCTGGATGTCCATTATTTCTGGAAGGAGAACACCCGACAGGGGTTTACAAGGAATTTCGGGTTTGAACGCGCCAAAGGAGATTGGTTTGTCGTCTTCGATTCCGATTGTCTCATCCCCCCTCCAATATTTGGAGATTGTGGATGCACACTTGAGAGCAAATCCTGGGATTGATGTTTACGGAGGTCCAGATACCGCCCACACCTCGTTTCCCCCCTTCCAAAAGGCCATCAGCCATGCGATGACCTCTCCGTTGACCACACGGGGCATTCGAGGCAGGGTGCGCAATGTGCCCATGCCAAAGGGATAAATCGATGGGACATCTGCGGCTGTTTACTGTTTTGATAGGGGTGCTTTCTTCGGCGTATCTCCTCATGTGCCTGGTGGCCCCGCCCAAATTGACCCTGCAATGGGAAGGAGCGTGCTCGGAGTTCCCTGCAGTGGAAGCCGAAGACTGGAAGTTCCCGCTGGGCGACATGCGGGTAGAGCCTTTGGATTCCACCCGCTATTTCGTCGAAGGAGTATGGGGAGAACACGACCTTCGAATCGAGCGACGGACAGGAGCCGGAGGCTGTGTCATTCAGGTGGATTGGACCAGTGTCCGATGGCCTTTTCTGCTTCGGGGAGCGGCGGGCATATTCAATGTGAGGAGGGAGGTGTTGTTCCACATGGAAGGGCGCTTGTCCTAATGCACGTCAGTGGATCAAAACGCGCGTTGATTGGACTGATCTGGTCGGTCCATGAATTACCCGTACCACATAGGCCCCAGGCAGCAGAATGGGATGAATTCTGGCGACCCACGTGCCCAGTACGGGTTCGGCAGTGATGCTTTCAGAATGGACGATACGGCCTTTGTAGTCCAAAATGTCCATGTTGTGGGGCCCTGCTCCAAGAAGCCCTTGCATTTGAATTGATTCTCCGTTGGATGGGTTCGGGAATGGCGTCAGTGGTCCCATCCCTGCCAAGTCCGCGAGGCCGCTGGTCAGAGGGTTGCCCTCACAATCGAACCCTTCCTCAGCATATTCACAACTTCCGTCATCGGTATTCGCCTCTGGGACAAAGTTGCATCCTTCGGGGTCCATGCATCCGAGAACCACCACCAGGGGGTTGCCTTGGCAATCATATCCTTCATCAGCAAACTCACAAGTGCCGTTCTCTTCCGTGGCCAAGCTGTCGAAGTTGCAGGCGATCTCATCAGTACAACCTGGAACTTCCTCGGAATCGCAGACTCCATCAGCATCCTCGTCTCCAAGACAGTCACCGCCGCAGTCTCCCAGGGCATCTAAGTATTCACAGCTGCCGTCATCAGCATTGGCTGCTGGGTCATAGGTGCAACTCTGTGGGTCCGTGCAGCCTGCAACAGCGACATAAAGCGCATCTTCCTCCGCGTCGCAGACCCCATTTTCATTGATGTCTTCGCAGGGCTCAACCGATGAGCCTTCGACACAGAATTCGTGGGCTTGGACAGAGCCGAAATTTCCAGACCCTTCTCCCATGACATTTCCGTCAGAGTCAGACAGTTGGTACCAGCCTGGGGGGGAATAGTGCATGCCGTTTCCAAACAAGTCCTCTACAGTCAAGGTGTAGCAACCGTTTGCCGCGCATCCTCCAATCGTGATGTATTCGCTGGCATAGACGTCATTGAGGTAATCAGCCCCCTCCATGACCATCATGTCGAAATCGGTGTTTTCCACCTGCCAAGAAATGCCGTGGGGCAGAAAGTCGAATTGAATTTCCATGGTCAGCCACGTTCCGGGAACGACCTCGAAATCCATCGTGAGTGTGTCGTTTGGCGCGTATTCATCTGCATCCATGGATGTCCATACCTTGAGTGAATGGTTTCCCTCGGCAGCTGCC
>CACAUH010000081.1 GCA_902535565.1 uncultured Bacteroidota bacterium
CATTCTGGGGTCCCGTTTTCAATGCTAGAGGCGCTTGGAATTGGAGTATCACTGGACTTTTTGAGTCGCCAGAGACATTATTCACGTTTTATTCTTTGATAATCAGTGGATTCAGGTGTTTTTGAGCGTAGGAGGTGTCTTACATTGTGACAAATTCAGCGAACACCATGAAGCCAGTACTCCTTCTTTCAGCAGGCCTTTTGTTCTTTTCGATAGCATTCGCCCAGGCACCTGAAAATGACCTCTGCAGCGATGCAATCGACCTGACAGAGCACCTCGGTCAACCCATTGGGTCAGTCCAATCGGCTGGCAGCTTTTCCAACATTGGCGCTACCGGTGAGGCAGAACTCGAGGCTGGGCTTGTTGGATCATGGTTTGACACGGGCACGGATGGAACTGAGGTCAGCGTGGATCAATCCGTTTGGTTTCATTTCACGGGAGATGGAAATGTGTATCAGTTCATCACGTGGAACTGTCCTGGGTCCGCCCTTTACAGCAACAACACCCAAATGGCCATCTATGAGGGGAGCTGCGACGATCTCGATTTGATTGTGGCCAATGACGACCTGAATGTATTCTGGGACATCAACTACGGATGGCATTATTCTTTTGTTAACGCGAAGCTGGAAGAGGGTCAAGACTACTTCATCATGGTCGACGGCTACAGGTGGAGCGCAGGTGACTTTTGGGAAGGCGTAGCCCAAGGCACGTTCTGTCTGAGCATCAACCAAGTCATCGACATGGGACCGCACACTTCCTGTGAGGGCGCCAAAGCCATTGATGAAATTTTTGAGCCGAACGGTGGAGAGCTCTCGGTCGTAGGCCCCTTTGACAACACCGTATGGGGCAGTGGTGTCGAGCCCGGTCCTCTCGGCATCGGGGTGGAGTGCTGGAACGATGGGCCCACAGAAGATGGGTCGGTTTGGTTCACTTTCGAGGGCGATGGCAATTCATACAGCATTGCCAATACCTTCTGCAACGATGAAAACGTCGCCTATCTCTGGGGTTGGGATACCCAAACGGTTCTCTATAAAGGGGGGTGTGACGAGATGGTTCCCGTGGACTGCGGCGAAGACTTCAACGAAGACCTCTTCCAATGGTGGGGTCCCGTCGGTGTGGATACCGAAGAGGGGGAGACCTACCATTTGAGGGTTGATGGTTTCCACTGGGAGTTCTTTGGTATAGAGTGGATGGCCAGTGGCGCATTCTGTCTGCAGGCCTATCCGGGCAACTTGAATGGCGTCTCTGTCCTTGAAGACTTGGAGCTGGAATTGTTCCCTAACCCATCTTCAGATGGTGCAGTCCGCTTGCACTGGTCTGGAGAGGACCCGCTTGCCGACGTGGGGGTCTTCGATATTTCCGGTCGTCAGGTCGGCATGATCATGAATGTCACCCGTGGCGAAGAAATTCAGCTCGACGTCCCCAATGGAACTTATGTGCTGAGCCTAAAAACCGATACGGGGCATTCTACGGTCCAAGTTCAGATTATCCGCTGATTTCACAGTGGACCCGCTGATGGCTGGATTTTCGGTGCGGCACTCGAACGGGGCCAGATGGTCAAGTTTGGCAACGGAATAAGGCATATATTTTGAAGGCGGGCCATGCCTAGAGAAATTCAATGCCATTGTCTTCGTCTGAATCGAACCATTGCGCCAAGTTGGAGAAGATGTACCTCGGCTGTCCAATCAACCGATCTATGTACCCTTCGACCCAAGCGTCTTTTGATGCTGAAGAAGCGTCGATTTCGCTGCAGGTGGACCCGACCCAGTTTCACGCCATGGGCGCCGCCCACGGGAGTATCTACTTCAAGTTGATTGATGACGCCTCATATTTCGCGGCACAGGCCCATGTCACGGACGGATACCTTTTGACCGTTTCGATGAACCTCAATTTCACCAGGCCCGTTACCGGTGGGCGCATTGTGTGCCGCGGAAAGGCAATCCACAGGGGACGACGACTCCTTGTCGCTGAGGCCGAAATCAAAGACGTGGAGGGCAACCTTTTGGCGGCAGGGCGGGGCACTTTTATGCCCAGTGGAAAGCCCTTTTCTGAAGATTTTGGATATAGGTTGTGAAGGTCAATTCGACACGCGTCATGGCGGTGCCGGCGCCCAAGTTGTGGCAGGGGGTAACCAGTGAGGGGCACCTCGCAACGGCCCACCCTTACGTTGATCAACACCTGCACAGTGAGCCCATGGGGCTCGGAGCAAAAGACAGGATAGTATACCTGAACGGTTTGACCTTCGACCGTGAATTCACGGCGTGGGAAAAGGGCGTGGGTTATGACTTGTACATCGGTCGTCCCAATGGGAGGGCCAGAAGCTTGGTGGAGTGGCGAATCAACTCAATTGATTCCCGTCACTCCTCACTGTCCATCACAGTGCATCCCGACCTGTTGAAGCGGTGGCCGAGTTGGTTGCGGTGGGTGGCTTTTCGAATGAGGGTCAAGCCTCAGCTCAAATGCTACCTCGATGCAGTGACTGGGGGCATTGCCCATTGGTTGGAGACAGGTGTCCCGGTCATTCGATCCGACCACCCCAATCACCCTTGGTTTGGAGATACCCAACGCCTTTGAGTTGGGCTCTGGATGAACCTACACTGCCACTCGGTTTGGAAGTGTCAATGGATTTCAAAGGCCTCCCCAAAATGCCGTTATCAGCGATGAGGATCAAATGGTATACACCAATTGGACACCATACTTTAATGTGATTTGGGGCAAAGACATCCAGTTGGAGGTGCAAGGGCTGCATGCAATATGCGTCAGGGTGGAAACTGTTGCCGCTTCGGTCCACTTCCACTTCAAGCGTTAATTCCACGCATCGCACGAGGAAGGGTCCTTTTACATTGCTATGGCTTGATTATCGAGACCACTTCGCTGTTTCAAGGGCTTTTGAATTTCTTTCGTATTTTAGACTATGCGCTGTCCAGGATTTGACTTTTTTCATTTTTACCTCCGATAACCCCGGGACAGGCAACACCATATTTAATGATGAGCCCGTCCAAGACGGGCCTTTTTTTTGTTCGAAGGCAATGAAAGTGGGAATTCAGGGTATCCGGGGGGCATTCCATGAGGAGGCCGCCCTGCGGTGGTTCGGAGAGGACATGGAGCCCTGTCCTACCCGAGATTTCTCAGAACTCGTTCTCGGCCTCGAGAATGGGACCTTTGACCGGGCCGTGATGGCGATGGAGAACACCCTCTCAGGCTCCATCCTACCCAACTTTCGCCTGCTCGCCGAACGGGACGTCTCCATTATCGGGGAAGTGCGCATGCCAGTCAAGCAGAACCTCGGTGCCCTTCCCGGCGTTCGACTCGAAGACCTCGAGGAAGTGCGCTCCCACTTCATGGCGCTGAACCAGTGCCGCGGGTATTTCCGGAACCACTCCGGTATCCGGCTGGTCAATGAAAGCGACACCGCCCTGGTGGCGAGGCAGATTGCCAAGCACGGATGGGACCGCATCGGTTGCGTGGCCAGCATGCGTGCGATGGAGCTTTACGGACTTGAGTGCCTTGCCGAGGACATCGCAGACAATCCGTCGAACCTGACGCGCTTTATGGTGCTGACGCCCCATCGCAATGCGGCTCTGCCCGAGGCGGGTGACCTCGCGACAATCACGCTGATTCTACCCCATAAACGGGGTAGTCTAAACGGGGCGTTGACCTGCCTGATGGACCATGGCATCTCCTTGTCCAAGGTGGAGTCGATGGTCATTCCCGGCCGGCCCTACGAATACGAGTTTGTGATGGACCTCGAGGCGCCGGATACAGAGCGCCTTCATGCTGGTATCGCGGCCATGCGTGGCCATGCGGACCGGCTTGTTATCCTCGGACTTTACGGTCGGGATCGATCCTGCGATACATGAGTCGGAACGTTCACATCTCGGAGCGTGCTGCTGGCATTGCGACATACTATTTCGCAGGTAAGCTGGGAGAAATCCGCCGGCGTATCGCCGAAGGGAAGGACATCGTCAACTTAGGTGTGGGCAGCCCCGACTTGGCACCCGACAAGGGTGTAATCGACGCTGTGCGAAGCAGTGCGGGGGAGGTGGGGGCCTTTGCCTACCAGCCCTACCGCGGCATACCAGAGCTGACCGTCGCCATGGCCGACCACCTGCGCCGCGACTATGGGGTGGAGGTGTCAGAAGAGGGAATCGTCCCGCTGCTCGGCAGCAAGGAGGCCTGTGGTTTCCTCTCTCTCGCCCACCTCGACCCTGGCGATTCTGCCCTCGTGCCGGACCCTGGCTACCCCACTTACGCATCGGCAACTCGCATGGCTGGAGGCCTCCCCGCGCCTTATACGCTCAACGAGGACAACGGGCACCATCCCGAGCCGGCCACGTTGGAGGCCCTAGCTGCCGACTTGGAAGCGCAAGGCCATCCCGTCCGTCTTCTGTGGCTCAATTACCCCCAAATGCCCACGGGCCAGCCGCCGAATCCGGACCGCCTTGCTGGCGTTCTCGAGTGGTGCAAGTCCCGGAGTATACTTGTGGTGCACGATAATCCCTATGCGCGCATTCTGAATCCTAGCCAGCCGTTTAGCCTTCTTTCACTCCCTGGTGCCGAGGGAGTGGTGGAGCTGCATTCTCTAAGCAAGGGCCAACGCATGGCGGGCGCGCGGATTGGCTTTGCAGTAGGCACTCCGGAGGCTGTCGCGCCGATGTTCCGTATCGCCAGTCAGTTCGCTTCTGGCATGTGGCGGCCGCTCCAAGCCGCTGCCATCCAGGCCCTTACAAACTGTGACGGGCTCGCTCAGGCCAACGCCGAATACGCCGCCCGTCAAAAAGAAGGCTTGGCGTTGCTGACCTCCTTGGGCTGCGCTGTCCGCCCAGGTCAGGTCGGTATGTTTCTTTGGGCCCGCGTCCCCAAGGGCTGGACCGGGGACACCCTTTCTGATGCCCTGCTCGACCGGGCGAACGTTTTTCTCACGCCTGGCAAGGTCTTCGGCCGCCAAGGCGATTTTCACCTTCGCCTGTCCCTCTCCGCCCCAATCGAACGAATCGAGGAGGCCAGGGCCCGCATCGAATCCATTGAACTGACCCCGCCATGAAAGCCGAGACCCTACTCATTGCCGGACCATGCAGCGCCGAATCCCGTGAACAGGTCCTCGCCACCGCCGATGGCCTCGCACGGCGGAAGGTGGACTATTTCCGAGCGGGAA
>CACAUH010000082.1 GCA_902535565.1 uncultured Bacteroidota bacterium
CCGCCTGTTTGTTTGACCCATCAGAGGATCTGTACTGAAGGTTGATCAGCAAGTCAACAATGCCATCCGTAGTAAATTGGCCAATCAGAACACGTCCGTCCTCGTCGGGGAATGCCGTGGGCTCCAAATTGGGAAGCACGTACCAAGTTCCGCCAACGTTATCATCGATAACCAAGTCACCTCCCGCCTCAAACGGGAGGAAATCGATTCCAATAAAATCCACAGACCCTGAATTGTCGTCGGCTCCAATCGTGACCCATGAGTCGTATTGAAGGTATGGAAAGGCTGGATTGCCGAAGAGCGCTGCATTAATGGATACCGCAGTCGGCCCCCCCACAAGCTCGTCTTGAAAGAAGGTGCCTGTGGTCGTGATGCTCAACACAGTGTCCTGAAGACCATAAATCGCTACCAACTGAGCATCATCATCCATGAAGTTGGCATACACCCGGTAGGTATCAAACCCCTCTCCTGCGGTGTCTTCACCAATGAGTTCGTATGAAAGCCCTGTATAGTCCGTGATTTCATATCCGATGGACAAGTCCAATTCCTGATACACATTGAGTTGAGCATCGCGCCATTGCAAATTGCATTGCATGTTCCACTCTCCCGTGGTTGTCAACTGTGCAATCAACACCCGACCCTGTTCATCGGGATTGCCTTGAACTTGATCTGGTGTCACGTAAACACTACCTCCTACACCGTCATTGACGAAGAAGTCACCGCCAGCTTCGAATGAAATTCCAGCAGAACTCCAACCTGATCCTCCCGCAGATCCTATGTTGGAGGGAAGGGTATTGTCCTCCTGACCAAGGGTAATCCAAGAGTCGAATTGGAGGAGGGGAAAGCTGCCGTACAGAAAAGGAATGATCCCTTCTGGCGTCAGCCCACCAACAGGGTCCTGATAAAACCCTGCAGAAGAGGTAATGGACAGGGCATTCGGGGACTCTGCGTATAAGGCCTGAAGGATATCACTGTTGTCATCAAAATTGGCATATACCCTGTAGGTGACGCCAACTTCAGTGGTGGCGACCACTTCATATGATAAGCCCGTGAAATTGGCGTGTGCAGTCAGGCAACTGGACACAACGAGGAAGGCCGAAAACAAACGGCGATAATCTGGAAATTTTGGCATGGTAGCGAAAAGATAGGATGAACAACCTAATCGGAGGACCTCTTGGAAATGATTTTTGTCAGTTCAACTTCACATTTGGTCGATTAAAGCTTGTGTTCCAGCCGTCCAGTTGCCTTGATCAGGTTTGCCCAGCAATTGACGCGCGAGCTTCTTGCCCAGTTCAACCCCCCATTGATCATAGCTGAACACATTCCAAATAAGCCCCTCCAAAAACACCTTATGTTCATATGCCGAAACCAAGGCCCCGAGCGACCTGGCGTCCAAATCATCCGCCAAATAAAATGCAGAGGGACGCCCGCCGGAGAAGCTTCGATGCGGCGCAATCCGACGGATATCCTCGCCTTCAATTCCAGCGGACTTCATCTCCAGAATGACCTCTGCCTCTGACCTCCCCACACAGAATGCCTCCGCTTGTGCAATGGCATTGGCCAAGAGCAACCTGTGCATTTCTGCATCCGCTCCATGAGGGCGCTTTGATGCGATAAACTCGAGTGGATGCTTATGCACTCCTTGGTGAAGAAGTTGGTGGAAAGCATGCTGACCATTGGTTCCTGGCTCCCCCCCAAACCACAGGGTGGGTCGACCATCGAACCGGCTTACCGTCCCGGCCAATCGACTTGCCATTCGACTCCATCTCGGCCTGCTGCAAGTATGCAGGAAGGCGGTGAAGCGCTTGAGCATAAGGCAAAACTGCCCGACTCGTGAAGCCCAAGGCATTCACATTCCATATTTCCAGGAGCGCCATGTGCAGCGGAACATTGGTGCCGGCTTCAGCGCTTTGAAAGTGCAGGTCCATTGCGCGAGCACCCCCCAGAAGTGCACGGAAGGCCTTTGCTCCAGACCCCAGCGCAATGGCCAAACCGACCGGACCCCACAGCGAAAACCGGCCTCCCACCCAATTGCCAAAACCGAACACACGTTCCTTCTCTATTCCCATGGCGCCAGCCCCCTCCAAATTGGAGGTCACCGCAACGAGATGCTTTCCAGATTCAATCCCCACCCCGCCTTGCAACCACGTCAATGCCCGCTTGGCATTGGCCATGGTCTCTTGGGTAGTGAATGTCTTGGACACTATGACCACAAGCGTAGAGGCGGCATCACACCCTTTCAAGGCTTGATCCAAATGAAATGGATCGACGTTGCTCACAAACCGCACATCCAAAGGCTCGCCATCCCTTGAGCGGGTCGGAGCCAGGGCTTCATGGACCATCACCGGCCCCAAATCAGAGCCCCCAATTCCGATGTTGATCACATGGGTAAATCGCCCGCCCGAAGCAGTCCTGTATCGGCCATCACGGACCTGCTCTGCAAAACCCAAAAATGATTCCCGCGTGGACACAATATCATCCATAACAGGCTGACCTTGAACTGTGTAACCATCTTCAACTTCACCGCGCAACGCCATGTGAAGAACGGCGCGACCTTCTGTTTCGTTCAGTGGAGAACCTTGGAATTGCGCCTTCCTGGCCCCTTTCCAATTCGCCATCTCCGCCAATTCGACCAAACTGGACCAAGCACCGTCATCAATGAGCTGCTTGGTAAAATCAAACCGCCAGCCAAGCCCCTCGGGCTCCAGAACCCAACGGTCAACCCTACCCAGCTTTTGCTGAAGCGCGCTCAGTCCTGTTTTCTCCAGCCTGAGGGCATGCTGCTCCAAACCGACCCGTTCTGAGCCCTCCGCAAAATCAAACGGAGCCCACCCGGGAATGTTGACCTTGTCTTCCATGTCAACAATCAGCCCTTGTTCCGATCCAGACAATTCAAATCCGAGAAAGCCTGCTTCAAACGCTCCACAAAAGCCTGCTCCCCATGACGCAGCCAAACTCGGGGGTCGTAGCGCTTCTTGTTGGGCTGGTCGGCCCCTTCGGGATTTCCAATTTGACTTTGGAGGTAGGGTGACCACTCACCCACATAGTCACGGACGCCACTTAAAAACGCCCATTGCATGTCCGTGTCAATGTTCATTTTGACTGCGCCGTAAGAAATGGCCTCACGGATTTCCTCAACGCTGCTGCCCGATCCCCCGTGGAACACGAAGTTTACAGGGCGGGGACCTGTGCCGTGCTTTGCAGAAATGTGCTCTTGGCTGTTCTTCAAAATAACCGGTGTAAGCTCCACATTGCCGGGCTTATAGACGCCGTGTACGTTTCCAAAAGCAGCCGCTACAGTGAATTGGTCACTGACCGCACCCAATTGCTCGTAAGCATACGCCACCTCTTCTGGCTGTGTATAAAGGTGCTTCGCATCGATGTCCGTGTTGTCTACTCCATCTTCTTCCCCTCCCGTCACACCAAGCTCGATTTCGAGGAACATGCCCAAAGGAGCCATTCGCTTCAAATACGCAACGCATGTGGCAATGTTCTCCTCAATTGGCTCCTCACTCAAGTCAATCATGTGGGATGAAAACAAGGGCTGTCCTGTCTGGGCATAGTGTGCCTCTCCCCGATCCAACAGCCCGTCAACCCATGGCAACAGCTTCTTGGCACAGTGGTCCGTGTGCAAGACCACGGGAACACCATAAGCCTCGGCCATTTCGTGCACGTGAAGTGCAGCCGAGACACTGCCGAGAACAGCATTTCCCTGTTTCTCCATTTTGATCGACTTGCCCGCATAGAATGCAGCGCCACCATTGGACAACTGCACGATGACTGGGGACCCCACTGCCGCCGCAGTCTCCAACGTTGCATTCAAGGAGTTCGTGCCGATGATGTTGACGGCAGGAAGGGCATATCCCCGAGCCTGAGCATCATCGAAAAGGGCGGCGACCTCTTCGCCGTGAAGGACGCCTGAACGGAATCGAGACATGTTTAGTATGGTTGGTGTTGCAGCCCGCGAAGGTAAAGTAGCCCCCTTGCCCACGCGGAGATTCAAGACCTCTTTTTAGCGCACCACGACCACGGCCTCAGTCACGAGTTTCTGTTGCACCCTCACCTAGGGCCCGAATAAAATTCTCTTCGCTGAATGTGAGCCACTTGGAAGCATCCAAAGCCATTTTTGCCCACACAGATTCCGGAAAGAGTCGAGACACTTCTGCATACGCCTTCATGGCCCCGGTCGTGTCCATCAATGCCGTTTCTCGAATGAAACCCAACCTAAAAAGTGCCTCCGGAAGAAGGGCTTCATCCGCCCCACTTTCCGCAATGTCCAACCACTGCCTCGCTGCAGCCTCGGCTTTCCCTCGCCCCAACAACAGCTCCGCCCGTTTTACCAGCATCCGATTTGCGACGGAATCGCCATGATGGCCGTTGGCATATTGAGCGTAATCCCGCAGCAAACTCGAGATGTCCTGCTCCAAATCCCCATCTTGAACCTGACCGGTTCTCCACTCATCCAGCTTGGGAATAACCCGAGCCTCAGTCTTGGCAATCCTAGCCAAAAGAATGTCATCTGCGTTCCTGCTGGCGCAGGCCAAGGCAACAACGACCAAGAAAATAAACGGGAACGCACTGCTGAACCTCATCTTTTGCCTCGCTTGCCCGGGAAGCGCATGGGATAGTCGGAAGGCACCTTGCCTGCCCCTATATCCTTTAGCTTACCCTGTAAAAGCGCCTTTTTCAAAACCGGCACATGGTCCGGGATCATCACCCCGTCCAAGTGGTCGTTTTCGTGCTGTACAATTCGTGCAGCGATGCCACTCAAAACCTCCTCGCGAAGCACCCAATTTTCATCGTAGTACTCTACGGTTACGCCCACTGGGCGCTCTACAGGCTCCCTAACACCCGGAATTGAGAGACACCCCTCTTCAATGACATCGCGTTCTGCCGTCTCATCAAAGAGGACAGGATTGATCATCACCCTTTTGAAGTCCTTGCATCCCGGATCCCCATCCTCACCCTCGCCAAATGGAGACCCATCGACAACGAACAACCGAATGGACCGCCCAATTTGGGGAGCGGCCAGCCCCACGCCTTCGGCACGGTACATGGTTTCCCACATGTTTCCAATAAGTTCAGTCAATCCTTCCAAACCTTGTTCGACATCA
>CACAUH010000083.1 GCA_902535565.1 uncultured Bacteroidota bacterium
TTGATGTGGATGCCGGTGGCTCGACCCACCGAACCGTCATCACGTTTGTGGGGTCTCCCGAAACCATTGTGGAAGCGGCCTTTCGCCTCATCAAAAAGGCGGCGGAACTGATCGACATGTCCAAGCATCATGGGGAGCATCCGCGAATGGGGGCCACCGACGTCTGTCCATTTGTGCCAGTGGCAGGTGTGACGATGGAGGACTGCAAGGCAGCTGCCCACGCTTTAGGAAAGAGAATCGGCGCAGAGCTTGGCATTCCAGGTTATTTCTATGAGGAGGCAGCAACCCGGCGAGAGCGGCGGAATTTGGCCCATTGTCGAAAAGGAGAGTACGAGGGACTTGAAAAGCTGTCAGCGCCGGATTGGGCACCGGATTTCGGTCCGGCGATGTTCAATGATCGCGCGAGATCGACTGGGGCTACGGCCATTGGTGCTCGAGATTTTTTGGTCGCCTATAACATCAATTTGAATACCACATCAACACGTCGAGCCAATGCAGTTGCGTTTGACCTTCGTGAGAACGGGCGCGTCAAGAGGGAGGTTGGCTTGACGGGGAAGGTGGTCAATGATGCCCAAGGCAATCCAATGCGCGAGCCTGGGTTACTGAAGTGTGTCAAGGGCATTGGCTGGTACATCGAGGAATACGGGATTGCCCAATTGTCTTTAAACCTGACCAACATTTCTGTCACTACAGTTCACGAGGCCTTTGACGCTGCTTGTGAGCGGGCTACGGCCAGAGGCATGCGCGTGACGGGAAGTGAAATTGTGGGACTCATTCCCAAGCGGGTGTTGGTCGATGCTGCGCACCACTATTTGAAAAAGCAGGGCCGCAGCCTCGGCATCAGTGAAAAGGAAAAGGTCAAGGTGGCGGTCAAATCACTCGGGTTGGACGACCTGGCACCATTTGATGCCCGCAAGCGAGTAATCGAGTACTTGCTTGAGGATGCCGGTGAAGACACTGCCCGTTTGGCGTCCATGACCTTGGTTGAATTTGCGGATGAAACGTCGAGTGAGAGCCCAGCGCCGGGCGGGGGGTCTATCTCAGCGTATGTCGGGGCGTTGGGTGTGTCGCTCGGCACCATGGTGGCCAACCTCAGCGCGCACAAGCGAGGCTGGGATGACCGTTGGGCCGCTTACAGTGATGTCGCTGAGCGCGGAATGGCACTGCAGTCTCGTTTACTCCAGTTGGTTGATGAGGACACGGCTGCTTTTGATGCGATCATGTCTGCTTTTGGCTTGCCAAAAGGCAATGATGCCCAAAAAGCAGAGCGTGCAGCGGCCATTCAGAAGGCAACGCTGGGTGCCATGGAGACCCCCCTTGAGGTTGCGGAGCTTGCATTGGCCTCTCTGGAGGTGATGGCGGATATGGCGGAGCGTGGTAACCCCAATTCGGTAACCGATGCTGGTGTGGGTGCTTTGTGCGCTAGGACGGCTGTTTTGGGCGCCATCATGAATGTGAGGGTCAATGCCGCGGACCTGAAGGACCGGAGCAAGGCCGATGCCATGCTCAAGCGGTGTATGGAATTGGAACAGCAGGCAGAGGCTGCAGAAACGGCTGTTCGTTCGCGCGTCAGCGAAGTTTTGGGTGGCTAATTGTGGTCAGGCGCTGTTTCCGCCGGAGGCCCCTTCTTCTTCTTCTTCGTTGGCGATTGCCCGGTTGATGGCCTTGGTCAGGGAACGGACCCGCTTGGCATCCACGGGATAGAGTTCTCCCTCAAACCATCGCCCTTCGTGAGCCACGCCTGCACTGTGTCGCGCTGAAGCCCGGAAGCATGACAGTCCTGCGGTCCACATTTTGGCGGCTCCATGGGGGAGCACGGCTCCTGACGCGTAGATGTCAAAGTCCACCCTCGACTGCCAGTCGACCAAGTCCTCGTGCCCTTTCATGGCGTTGCCTTTGCCCGCGCTGGAGGCGAGCCCTCCTATGGGCATGTCGGCCAAACGGTCGAAGTTCCGGTGGGGTTTTTTGGCACTGTCCAAAGCCCGATTGACCATGATGTGTTTGCCTCCAAACCGATTGATGGCCGTTTCGAGCAGGGTGAAATCGAATTCGAGGTGGGCATTCAGTCCGCCGATTAAGACCTGAGTGGCCCCTTGTTCAATGCTCCATTCGGCGTCTTGAAGGATGATTTCTCGTTCTGAAGCACTGTAGACAAGGTGACCTTCTCGGGGTCTTAGTGCCACAATGACCGGTAGATTTGTTGCAGCGATGCAGCTGCGGATGGTTCCCGGAGAAGGCGTGACGCCACCAGTGGTATAGCACCCTGCCAGTTCAATTCTGGTGGCACCGCCTCGCTCAGCGCGCGAGACATCGCCTGGGGTGCTACAGATGATTTGGATTTCAAAAGGGTCGTCCATCGGATAGTGGCAAGATAGGAAGGGGAGGCCCGTAACGCAGAGAAGCCGGACGTTGGGGTCCGGCTTCTCTGTGTAATGGGAAGGATTGAATTACTTGGCCTTCTGGTAGGATCTCTTTTCCTTGATCCGCGCACTCTTTCCTGTGAGGCCGCGCAAGTAGTAGATGCGCGAGCGGCGAACCTTACCAATTTTCATCACTTCGATGGCTTCGAGGAAAGGACTGCTGAACGGGAAAACCCGCTCTACTCCCACGCCTGATGCTATTTTTCGGACAGTAAAGGTCTCGGTTGGGCCCTCTCCTTTGCGCTGGATGACGGTGCCTTGAAACACCTGTGTACGCTCTTTGGAGCCCTCTTTAATCTTGTAGCTCACCTTGATGGTGTCGCCAGCCTTGAAGTCAGGCCAGTCCTGCATGGTGTTGAGCTGCTGGGAGATTTGACGAAGACGGTCCATGACGATGGGGGTATGAGTGTCCGAAATAACGGGGTGCAATATTACGAAAATTCAAGCCTCGTCCAACAGGTCTGGACGAAGTCGTTTTGTCCGCTCCATCGCTTGTTCCATCCGCCATTTGTCGATTTCGGCATGATGGCCTCCCAAGAGCACGTCGGGCACGGCGTGGCCGTTCCATTCGGCAGGTCTCGTGTATACTGGTGGAGCGAGGAGTCCATCTTGGAAACTGTCAGTCAATGCACTCTCTCCATCTCCTATGGCCCCGGGTACCAAACGAACAATGGCATCGGCGAGAACCGCGGCGGCCAATTCTCCGCCGCTGAGCACGTAGTCGCCTATGCTGATTTCCATCGTGATGACGTGATCTCGAATGCGTTGGTCGATGCCCTTGTAGTGACCGCAGAGCATGAGGAGGTTACCCGCGAGGCTGAGTTGGTTGACCCGTGATTGTTTCAGTTGTTCGCCGTCCGGGGTCAAGTAAATGATTTCGTCATATTCCCTCTGGGACTTTAAATCGGTGATGGCGTCTACAATCGGTTGAATTGCCATGACCATGCCGGCGCCGCCTCCAAATGCGGTGTCGTCGATTTTGCCATGCTTGTCTGTCGTCCATTTTCGAATGTCGTGAACTTGGACGTCTGCCACACCTGCATTGCGGGCCCGGCCAACGATGCTTTCACTGAATGGCCCCTTCAACAAATCGGGCACGGCGGATAGAATGTCAATGCGCATGGGAATGGGCTGTTTTGCAAAGGGTGGACCGCAGAGATGAAGGCCATATCGTCCCAGCCTGCCATAATCCATAATGCGAAGTTAGCGGGGGCAGGATTTTCCTCGAACTCGGCTTCGGTTTGATTGTAATATGGGCAGTGCCGGCAATGCTCCGGTAAAACTCAATTTCACCCACATGGAGCATTCCACCTACGCGGCCTCCGTTGCGCGTCCTTTCGAAGTCTACAACAGCATTTTTTTGACCTTACCTCTGGACGGCATTCGGGGTACCGGCCTTCGTGTTCCGCTTTTTGCCGAGGCGTGTCGGAAGGGGTTGATAGAGGGGCATTCCCCAATGGAATTGCTTTCTGATCACCTCGGTGATGACGGGGTCTCGGGCGAGGATGTTGTCAACCTGTTGTTTCATTACGTTCAGTACATCGAGCGCCAGGTGGTGCTCGTGGATGCGCTTGAGGATGCCCGATATGATCGGCTCAATGATTTGGAAGGTGCGGAATCCTTGGCGGGCCTGTTGCCGAGAATTGCACGTCGTGATCTGGAGACGGAATTGTCTCGGTCTTTGGGCGAACACCATGTGAGGGTGGTTTTGACGGCCCATCCGACCCAGTTTTATCCAGGAACAGCACTTGGAATCATCACGGACCTGACGACCCATATGCAGAATGGGGATTTGGAAAGTGCCCATGACGTGCTCCATCAGTTGGGGCTGACGCCCTTTTTCCAAACGAAAAAGCCCACGCCTTATGAAGAGGCTGTTCGACAAAGTTGGTACCTCGAGCATGTGTTTTTCGAGGCCTTCCCAAAGCTGGCTTTGCGTGTTTCCGCGTCTGCTGGGGTTTCCCTCGAAACTGCTGCGGGCTTGTTCTCAGTTGGGTTTTGGCCCGGTGGGGACCGCGATGGAAATCCCTATGTGGACGCAGGCACGACGTTGCGTGTGGCACGTCGGCTGCGCTTGACCTTGTTGCGGTGCTATCGTCGTTCCTTCCAGCAATTGCGGCGGAGAATCACATACAAGGGTCTCGACATAGAATTGGATGCATTGCAGTCCAAGGTTGAAGCGGCCATTCTTGCCATCGATACACAGGTGTTTGATGACGAAGGGGTTCTTCAGGGTTTGGAGGAGATTGAGAAGCGTGTTTGGCAAGACTTTGGGGGTCTTCACGCGGAAGCAGTTTCCCGATTGAGGGTGGCCATTCTCATGTTTGGAAGGCACTTTGCCAGCATGGACATCCGACAGGACAGCC
>CACAUH010000084.1 GCA_902535565.1 uncultured Bacteroidota bacterium
CAAACACTTGCCCGGCCGATAGAAGTGAAGGAGGCTTGCGGCCTCCTCGACCAAGTTTGGAGGCTTTTGGGTCAGTCAGATTCGGAGGGTTGGAAAGAAGCCGCAGACAGCGGGGACCCGCAGCGCATCATGGCCCTTGCTGTTCGCTTGTGGATGCCTGAACGGGTGCCGTCCAATGCGATTCAGTTGCAGGGGTGGGGGCAGGATGACAGGCCTTGAGGCAGGGGAAACCCAGATTCATCCGTCAGGATGTCTCGGTTTGTGCCTCGGCCGAGTGTGAGCCAATCCAAAACCAGCTTCTGTACGTCGGAGTCTTTCAGGGCAGACGTGCAGATCCCATGCCCTCCTCCACAATATCTCCAGCGCCATGCGAATTGGCCTTTTTGACGCAGCGAATCAGCCCAAGCAGGCCCTCCAGTGAGAAGCCAGGCTCCGGGACTGTCCTCAGGGCAAAAGTGATGAAGGTCAGATTCGACAGGCACCAGTTGGTCACAGGTTCCATGGATGGCGAGCAAAGGGGGAAGGGCAGAATGTGCTTCAGTTCCAGCATCCAGTGCGCCTGAAAAGCTGATTGCCCCTTTCCACCGGCTTGGCGAATCGACGTAAACCGACCACAAAACAGTTTCGGCTCCTGCACTGCTGCCAGCAGCAATCCATCCACCATCCCATTCACGGGTTGGAGGGTGCTGTTGGAGCCAGTCAAGGGCATCGGCCAGGTCTTCTCCAGCATGGGCAACTGCAGCCCGCTTTTCTTCCGAACGGACATCACAGCCGAAACCGCGTCCTGCCATGGTTAATCGGTACGAAATGCTGGCGCTGGCCACACCGGCTGTGGCCAACGCATCAAGGAAAGCATTCACGGGCCCTGAGTCACGCCTGCCCATTCGAAATCCCCCTCCGTGGACAAACACCACGCCGGGACAATTCATCAAGGGTGTTGTCGGCATTCTCAAATCCAGCCTCAAGGAATCTTCGTGACGCGTGGAATAAATATGCGTATCCAACACAAACGAAGGTGGGCTGTCGCTGGAGGCCGAGAAAGCCAAAGCGAAAATGACAAGGAGGGGGAAGCTTCTAAAAATCCGACTCACGCTTTCACGTTGCGCGGATGGAACTTCTCCATCTGTTCGCGCAGATATCGCTGGTCGAGATGCGTATAGATCTCAGTTGTGGACACAGAGCTGTGACCCAACATTTCTTGAACGACGCGGATGTCCGCACCACTTTCCATGAGGTGCGTCGCAAAAGAATGGCGGAACGTGTGCGGGCTAACTTGCTTCCTGATGCCCGCCTCATGAGCGGTCCTGCGGAGCATGGTGAAGACCATTTGGCGCGTCAACTCACGTCCGCGTCTGCCGAGGAAGAGTGTGTCCTCATAACCAGTTTCGATGTCCAAGAAGTTTCTGTACTCTTCGATGTAACGGGCAATGGTATCCAAGGCCAACTCTCCAATGGGAATAATCCGCTCCTTGTTTCCTTTGCCAATCACCTTGACCATGCCCTCGACTTCGTCGATGCAGCTTTTGCGGAGTCCCACCACCTCAGATACCCTGAGGCCACAACTGTACATGGTTTCGAGAATGGCCCGGTTCCGAATGCCCTCTTTTCTAGACAAGTCGATGGCTTCGATGATGGCCTGAATCTCATCCACAGCCAAGACATCGGGGAGCTTGCGCTCTGGACGAGGTGAGTCGACAAGCTCCAGCGGGTCGCGTTCAATCAATCCTTCGATGAGCAAGAACTTACAGAAGTTCCGGACGCCACTCAAAATACGGCTTTGGCTGTTTCTACTTAGTCCTTCTTCAAAGAGCTGGGCAATGAAGCCGTCAACATGCTCTGGCGAAAATTCATTGCAAATCGATCATTGAAATCAAGGCGTCCACTTCTGACCTGTCTTCATCAGCGCTTCTTGAACGCTGATTCGGTGGCCATCATCCCTGGCAATCACAAAGGGACCATGAAAACCGTAATTCTTGCGAATCTCGTCTCTCAGGTTCTTTGCTTCCGCATACTCCTCATGAATTCCAGTGGAGTATTTCCACCAAGATTCGACGTTCTCTTCTTTGGTCGCGAGGCTAAAATTCAACTTCTCTTTGAAATAATCGGTAACCACCGAAATTTTCGTGGCAGCAACCTGTACTTCGAAGACAATTCCAGGGCCTGTAGAGACCCCATCATCCTCTTTGTGGATGGGTGAACGCTTCATTCCGGAAGGAATAACGTCAATCTCGACAGATCTACCGGCACTTACAGTGGATAATGAGCCAGATATTTCTTGGACACTGGATAATGTGCAATTACCTATCCTATAAGCCACAGGCCCGGTTGGTGGGGCGTCAAACCAAACGATGGAAAAACCAGACGCTTCAAGTTGAACGGTTCCACCTGCTGCCGATACAACTTCGAAGTCACAAGCAGGTGGAATTCGTTCACTCAATTTCGTGAATCCGCCATTTTCTAGGCCTTGGAACTCAACTTGAAACTCCGAGTTCTCATTGGATTGTATCCAATTGCGCTGTGCAATGGGACGGTTGTCTGCTGATGCTTCAGTGAGAAGTTCGTCTGATGCGTCCAGCGCGGCGGGGCCATGAGCAGGGCCGCGAATTTCAAAGAGAAAAGGCGGTGGTGTAACGGATGCTCGATCTTGGTTGCGGATAAAGCTGAATTCTGAAATCAGTTCGCGTTGGCCAGCTGGAGCATCAGGTGAAGTTTTTAGGTCAAAGACAAGATCAAACCTGTCTGTGTCCGGCAACTTGAGCCAGCTGATTACCGCACGGTGTTGCTCTTCGTCCCATGCAAAACTTCCACCATGAACATCTTGTGGAACGAGTGTACAGTCATCTGGCAACGTGAGGAGAATGCGTCCGAAATAATCAAGGCCGCCTTTATGAATGCTCACGGTCAGCGCGGAAGCGGAACCGCGTTCTGGGAATTCATCTAAGCCAAATTCAATGACCACACCTCCAGGGATCGCCATACTGAGTATGCCCAAGGTTGAGAGTGTCAGTGCAACGAATAAAAGGGAGCGACACATGATGCAAGGTGCTCCAAACCGCAAGTGCCTGAAACTCCGTATTCGGTGGCTTTCGACATCTCTTTGTGAACGGACAAAAAAATCCCGCAGTGACGTTTCACCGCGGGACTACTTAACCAAATTATCACTTGATGCTCAGTCAGCCGGAGCTGACCTTCTCACTTAAAACCGCTGCAAGGTAATGTGCGAGAGGGGTTTATAGGCCTGCATGTTATCCATCCTCGTATGTTGATTAACTGGATTTGTCGGGTGGAACTTTGCTCTTATTTGCAGCAGGTCCTCAGCGAGGAGTGCCGTTGCAAGTGAGCGCATTGGGTGCTATTTTTGCCGACCCAATCGAGTCGATATGAAACAAGGCATCCATCCCGAAAACTATCGCACTGTCATCTTTAGAGACTTGACAGCAGACTGGCGCTTCCTTGGAAAGAGCTGCGCCGAGAGCAAAGAAACCGAGCAATGGGATGATGGGAATGAGTATCCGGTCATCAAAGTGGAAGTCAGTTCGGCCAGCCACCCTTTCTACACGGGCAAGAACACGCTCGTGGACACTGCAGGACGAATTGATAAGTTCCGCACTCGTTACGCAAAGCACAAGAAATAACCGGGGCAGCGCACCACTTAAATTCGAGAAAAAGCCCGGCATCAGCCCCGGGCTTTTTTCGTCTGAAGTGGAGAGGTTATTGTGTTTAGGAGGTTCTGAGTGGCAGGACCGAGTCGATGTCAATCCCGTACAGGCTCATGCCTTTGGTGACCTTTGCTGTATCGCTCACCAGTTGGAGACGGCGCAAGCCGAGATCCCTTAAGATCTGGGCGCCCAATCCATAGGTTCTGCCGTGTCTTCGCTTGAGTTCCGCTTCTCCGATCCCGTGGGTTGAGGGGTCTACCGCTTTTGGTCCCTCGGGAAGGTTGTGGATTGCGCTCCAGGGATTTTGTCCGTTTTCGAGGTAGATAAATGCACAGCGGTCCATTTGCCCCAACTTACTGAGGGCCAAGTGCAATGCTTCCCCGCGGCCAAATGCAGGCGCGTGCAACAGGTCAAATCTTGGCTGACCGGCATGCACCCGAACAGGAATGGCATCTTCTTCCGTCCACTGTCCGCGTGTCAAGGCGAAGTGCTCCCCCTCTCCTGTGGTTTGCCGGTAGGTGGTCATTGTAAACCGTCCGTAAGCAGTATCGATTTCACGCGTGCCTGTTTGTTCAATCAGTGTGTCATTTGCTAACCGGTATGCGATGAGGTCTTCAATGGAGACAATCTTTAATCCAAACCGGTCGGCCATTTGTAGCAATTCGGGCAACCGGGCCATGGTTCCATCGGGATTCATTATTTCCACGATGACACCAGCTGGCTCCAGTCCTGCAAGTCGCGCCAAGTCAATGGCGGCTTCGGTGTGTCCTGCACGTCTCAAAACACCCCCTCTTCGGGCCCTAAGAGGAAAAATATGACCAGGTCGGCCCAGTTCCTCTGGTCGGGTATTCGGGTCGATAAGGGCCTGTATGGTCATTGCCCGGTCCTTCGCACTGATTCCCGTGGTGCATCCTTTCCCCACCAAATCAACGCTGACTGTAAATGGGGTTTCAAAGGCGGCATTGTTGCGGTTGACCATGAGCTCAAGCTCAAGCTCGTCACAACGGTCTTCAATGAGCGGGGCGCAGATCAAACCGCGTCCTTCCACAGCCATAAAGTTAATCATCTCCGGGGTTGCAAACCGGGCTGAGGCAACAAAATCCCCTTCGTTTTCTCGGTC
>CACAUH010000085.1 GCA_902535565.1 uncultured Bacteroidota bacterium
AAGGCAACGCTATCGAGTCCCAAGGGATCGTTGTTCAACTGTCCCCCTTCTTCAGCATTTGCACCTATGCCGGCTCGAACGCGCACCGCATTTTCTGTTTCGAGGTATTCTCCGGCATCGTCGCCCTCGGCATCGGTCATTGTTCCGGATTGCGGCCCGGACAACCAGAACAGCGTGCCCGGTATGTAGTTGGTTCTGATGTCAAGTGTGTCGGTGATTTCCACGTCCAAGGCAGCATCCGACCCGAGGTTTTTGCCGACGACAGTGTATTGGAGAATGTCCCCAGGTTCAGCCACGCCGCCATTGAGGTCCTCGATGAAGACCGTTGCCCTCAGTTCAGGTTCGTATACGTCGATGGAAGAGGTGATGGCGTGCAGTGTGATCGACTCTTGGTCTGTTGTGACCCTGATGGTTGCGTCTGTCGCATTGTTGGGGAGGAAGTCATAGTCGCTGTTGTCCGGAATGAAGATGTTGGCATCGTGTCCGAGGGTGTTGTTGAAGGCAGGCACCCGAAACGGATTCATGGCGCCTCCAGTGCTGTGTGTGCTGTTGAACGCGTTGTCAATTTCGTGTGTCGCATCCTCGATGTACTCGAATGTCCCCGTTCCATTGATGCCCAGCTGATCTCCATCTGACGCCCGGTCCCCATCATAGGCCACAACACCCAATTGCAAGTCGACCGGCCCCACGGGTGGGGTGAGAAAGCCGGAAATTGGAACATCCACGGTGCTGTTGTTTGTCCCTCCGATCCAACTGTAATTGATCATGGCGAGACCGTCGAATACGGTCAGGTTGCGCATGGGGTCAAGCGCGTCTTGGTAGACAATGATCAGCACCCAACCGCCCCATGATGAATCGTCTTCATCGGCCACGACATTGGCCACGGTGATGCGGGTGTTGACGCTCTGTTCTTGCATCCAGTCTGTGATGTCTGCAAAACAGCAGTAATTGTCGACCCCTGAGACATTGAATTCTGTCTCGGATTCGGCAAGCACATCGGTGTATGCGCTGGCTTCTGTAGACCGAATTTTGACTTGGTCTCGAAAGGCTTCGTTTGGCACGGTTCCGTTTCCGAGTCTGCCTGCCCAATAGAGCCCGGCAAAGCTGATTTCGGCGCAGACGCCCAAGGCCAAGCTGTCCGACGAAGAGCACCACGTATCCGGGTTGGAGTCCCCATCGAAGTACTGCATGTCATGGTCGTTGTTGTTGTTGATGTCGTCTTGTTGCCACCCTGAGAGCGGCATGGATTGTTGGGCTTGTGCACAGGTGTTTCCCAATCCACAATGCATGGTGGTGTTGGCGAGAAATTGGATTCCCCCGTTTTGTTGGGTTTGGAACCGGACCTCGAAATTGTCCACGATTTGAGCCTCCATTACCGATCCTGAAAACAGAAAAAGTAAGGGCGTTAATCTCCAGATGTGCGGTATTTCCAAACCCATATCAGGGCACCTTGGTCAGTCTCTCAAAGTTCGGCTTTTTTGGATCAGCGTCGATCTTATTCTTCCGGTATGCCGATCAAATCAATTTGGTGTTCTCTGATCAGGGTGTTGAAGGCGGGAACCTCCTCGTCGCGAATGCGATACCACAGGCTGAGCTGGGTGTCAATTCGTTCGGTGACGTCGGTCTTGACCTCCACCATTTGGTCGGTGGGCCGATAGAGTCCCATGCTGGCGAGTGAACCCAAATGGGCCAGCTTGTTGTTGAGCTTGATGGGGTAATTCAGCATGTCTTGGTTGCTCTTGAGTTGGGTCTGGTAGAGGGTTTCTTCGATGGTCACCATGGCGGAGTCGATCTCCTGGCCCATGGTGAGGACGGGGGCGTGTTCCTCTTCGTTGAGTCGAGCTGCCAATGCGTCGATCTGAGATCGGGTGGCGCGCATGTGGCGGATGGCATCGTGCGTTTCGTCGACCTTGTCCCGAACCTCTTTTAGGAAGTTGAATCGGGTTTGAAGGTCTTCCGCTGAAGCGTCAGTTCTAGGGTCGGGAAGGATGTCAAATGATGCACTGGTGGAGTCGCCATCCACAATGAGGCTTGCGGTGTAGTTCCCCGGGGGGCAAACCGGTCCATTGAGTGTGCCCCACCACATGAGTAGGCCTTCGAATTTGTCGGCCTTTTCGTGTCGGAGGTTCCAGTCAAAGTGTTGGAGTCCATCTGTGAGCTCGAGTTGATCGGCTTTGTCTTGGGCGTCGGTAGAGAAGGTTCGGATGGGGTTGCCCTCGGAATCTGAAAAGGTCAATTCTCCCTGTTTGGCGTCAACGGGAACATGAAAATGCAGCCGAATGCCTGCTGGGTGGTTGGTCCCCTCTGTGGGGGACGGCTTGCCTTTTCCTCCGCCAAATCCAACAGTGGGGTATGGGCTGAAGAGCCGCAATTCATTCTCCAATGGTGTCTGCAGCGATTGCCAGAGGACATCGAGGTCGTCGAGGACCCAAAAACTGCGCCCTTGTGTGGCGACGATGAGGTCGTTGTCTTTGAGTGCCAAGTCCGTGATGGGGACAATGGGGAGGTTGTTTTGGAGTGGTTGCCAATGGCCACCGTCGTCACCACTGGCGTAGAGTCCGAATTCTGTGCCGACGAAGAGCAGGCCGGGGACAGTTCGGTCGGCGCGAATGACGCGTGTGAAGTGCCCATCATCGATCCCTTTGGTGATGGCCGTCCACGAGGCACCGTAGTCGGTTGTGCGATAGAGGTAGGGGCGGTAATCGCCTAGTTTGTAGCGGGTGGCGGCGAGGTACAGTCCCCCAGGCCGGTGGGGGTCGACGTCGATGCTGTTGATCATGGCGTCGGTTGGCATGCCTTTGGGTGTTACGTCCGTCCAATCTTGGCCGCCATTGCGTGAGAGATGGACGAGTCCGTCGTCAGATCCACACCAAAGCACCCCTTCTTCGAGGGGGGATTCCGCTGCTGCAAAGAGGGTTGCATAGTATTCGACACCCGTGTTGTCTTTGGTGATGGGGCCACCCGAGGAGACCAGTTTCTCGGTCTCATTGCGAGTGAGGTCGGGGCTGATGATGTCCCAATGCTCACCGCCATTGGTGGACATGTGGAGGTGTTGCGAGCATGTATAGAGTTTCTTCGGGTTGTGAGGAGAGAAGAAGACCGGGAAGTTCCATTGGAATCGGTACTTCATGCCCTCGGCACCGGAGCCCATGGGGTTGTCCGGCCATACGTTGATGGCGCGGTTCATATTGCGGTCGTGGTCGAATCGGGTGAGGAACCCGCCGTAACTGCCTCCGTATACGATGTCGTTGTTGGTCGGGTCGGGCGCGAGATGTGCGCTTTCGCCGCCTGCTGTGGATTCCCAGTTTTCTTCGCCGATGTGTTGTCCCGCAGACCGCACGTCGATGCGAATGGCCGAGTTGTCTTGTTGGGCTCCATATATCCGATAGGGGAAATGGTCATCGGTGGTGACCCTGTAGAATTGTGAGGTAGGTTGGTTCATATAGGTTGACCAAGTGGCGCCGGCATCGTAGCTCACCTGAGCGCCACCATCGTCGCCAATCACGAGTCGGTTGGCATCCTCTGGGGCAATCCACAAATCGTGGTGGTCACCATGGGGTGCGTATCGTGCTTCAAAGGTTCTCCCGCCATCGTTGGAGACGTGGTAGGCGACGTTCATCACGTAGACCCGGTTCACGTTCTCGGTGTCAGCGTATATGCGGCTGTAATACCAAGCCCGCTGGCGAAGACTGCGCTCCGAATTGGTCCGCTCCCATGTTTGTCCAGCATCATCGGATCGGTACACGCCCCCCTCGTCATTTTCGATGATGGCCCACACGCGGTCTGGGTTTACAGGGGATACCGTGACGCCGATGATACCGAATGGCCCTTCGGGCATGCCCTTTTTCTCCATGAGCGAGGACCAGGTGGCCCCGCCGTCCTCTGATTTCCAAAGGGCGGACCCTTCGCCACCGGACGAGAAATCATAAGGCGTTCGTCGCACGTTCCAGGTGCTGGCGTAGAGGACTTCGGGGTTGACGGGGTCGAAGACAAGGTCTACAGCCCCGGAGCGGGCATTGGAAAAGAGCACGCGTTCCCAGCTGTCTCCTCCATTGGTGGATTTGTAAATCCCGTGTTGATCGCTATCGGCGAAGAGGTCGCCTAAGACGGCGGCATAAATCACGTCGGGGTTGTTTGGATGAATTCGAATGCGCGGAATGTGACGGGATGCCTTGAGGCCGATGTCGGTCCAACTCCGGCCGCCGTCGACACTTTTATAAATGCCCGTCCCTGGCGACACGTTGCCCCGAACAGTCACTTCCCCCCCTCCGACATAGACGACGTTGGGGTGGGAGGGGCTCACCGCCACCGCACCAATGGATCCGCCGAAGTACCCGTCGGAGACATTGTCCCAAGTCGAGCCCCCATTGGTGGTTTTCCAAACGCCGCCACCGGTGGCCCCCATGTAGAAGACCATCGGTTCGCCGGGCACACCGGCTACAGCTGCACTGCGTCCGCCGCGAAAGGGGCCAATACACCTGAATTGCAAGGCCTGTTCTAGAGCGCTGAACTCCAGGTCGGCCTGGGCTTGTGCGGGATTCCCTGTTGATCCAAAGCTCAGGAAAGTGAGGATCAAGAGGCCAAAAATGGAATGTGTTTCAAAGGGACAAAGACAAACGCGTCGCATGGTTCAAATTACGGGGTGCTTGATCTTAACCGTTGGGCGAGGTCCATCTTTGTTTGCCGTGCAACCAAAATCAGCTTTATGCGGTCTTTACCGCGATTGAATCTTGAGGTTGGTCCACATTGGACCCCATAGGTTTGTATT
>CACAUH010000086.1 GCA_902535565.1 uncultured Bacteroidota bacterium
CGCTCTGAATGAGCTGCCGGGCGATGCCCGAGCGGAATCCATGATGGAGGAAGCTGCCGCAAAACAGGCTGAAGCTGAAGAAGCGGCCGTCTTGTCAGCAGAGTACGACCGGTTGCTCCGCGAGGGCAAGATTAAATTGAAACGCAAGGATTGGGATGGCGCTCGCACCGCCTTGGAAGGCGCACTTGACATCAAGCCAGACGAATTGGAGCCCAGAGAGCTCCTTGCTGAGATTCCTTCAGCAGATCCAGAAGAGGACGTGGCAGCAGAGGATGTGGATGAACAGCCGAGTGCAGAGGCAGCCAACAATCGAAATGAAAAGGCAGCGAAGGCAGCAGAAGAAAGGGAAGCGGCGGCAAGGCAGAAGGATTATGACCGCTTGATTTCAAGAGCTGACAAGAGCTTTGGTAAACAGAATTATGCCGAAGCCAAGACACTTTACCTCGAGGCGGCCAACCTGCTTCCACAAGAGCAGTATCCCGTGGACCGAGCGGCCGAGTCGGAGGCGCGCATCGTGGACATCACTCAGGTTGCTGCGGAAGCAGTCCCGGCGGAAGAGAACAATGGTTCATCTGAACTCGATCGTGAATATGAAGACAAGGTTCGGGAGGCAGACGCTGCATTTGACGCTGAAGATTGGCCGTCGGCCAAGACGGCCTATGAGGCTGCTCAGGAGATGAAGCCGATGGAGCGCTATCCGAAAACCCGGTTGCGTCGCCTCACGGCACTCATGGAGGAGGCTGATTTGGAAGGGGAGTTTGATGTGGACACAGAGGCCATGTTGGAAGCTGAAGAAAGTGCTGCAGCCTTGGCTGCCGAGGAGGCGGCTCTTCTCGCAGAAGAACAGGCCGCCATGCTGGCTGCCGAGCGCGAGGCCGCGGAGTTAGAGGACGCTCGCCGCAGAGAAGCGGCCAAGGTTAATTCAGCTGCGAACCGGGACAGGAGCAGCAACTATATTCTCGCTTTGCAGCGGGCGTCAGAGGACGATGCCGAAGCCTATTATCGAAATGCACTCGATTCCGAGATTCGAGCGAGGGCCCAATCCGTGGAGCTATTGGCAGAACGAAACGAGGAGCTGAACGCCCTTTGGTTGGGAAACAGCCATGCACGTCGCGGTTCTCAATGGATGGACATTCAGGAGAGGTCAGTCCTTCAGGCAGAGGAGGGGTATGACGCTTCCTTGATTCGCAATGACCGGATTGTCGCGTTGGAGTTGCAGGTGGAAACACAGCAGGAAGTCCAAGTGGATCAGTTGACCCGGGCAGATGCACTGCGTCGCGATCGCATCATCACCATTGGTCGAAAATCGAACGAAAATCGACAGAAGCTCTTTGATCGTACCAAGCGATATGCCACGTTTGTAGACAGTTTGGACCGACTGCTCAGCACATATGCTGACTTCAATCGGGATGTCCGTTTGACTTCTTTGGACTCCAGGATGATGAACTACGAGTCCGTGCAGCGAACGGCCCGAACCCAGGACCGCTTGGGCGAAGGGGAAGAGGTCCGAAGAATCGACAATTGGATTGAGATCAAAGAGACGCAGCGTTCTGACGATCAAGCAAAACGGGTTGCCTCAGGAGAGGCGGTACTCCGGTCCGCCACAGCCCGTCGAAAAGCCAACGACCGGTACAGCGGTGCCCCCCTCAGCGCTGAAGACTACCATGAAGTCAAGGCCAAGGAGGGCATCCGAAAAGGCGTGGAAGAGCGCAGCTATGAGGAAGGGAATGCCCTTATCATCGAGCGCACGGTCCGGGTCGGCAATGAGGTTAATGTTTACCGCAAGACTGTGGCCAAGCACGGGGTCTACTATTTCAAGAACAACCAGTCCATCACAAAGGACATCTGGATCCTCGAGACCTTCGAGATTTCCGATTGACCCGTTGGAGGTCATTCTTTCTTTTGTTTTAGTTCCATTCTGCACCCCTGGGCTTCGACGGGTGCAAGGTCAATGACCTGCACAGGACAATCAATCCCGGATGGCGATGAGGCCCACAGTCCCCCTTGGATTTGAGGCCATCCCGATGGCCATGCCCAAGTTTGACCTGTGGCCAAAATATCCACAGGCCCCTCGCATCCCAGGCTAAAACTTCCCTGGGCCCAAGCACTGCCCCAATTGCCAAACAGGTTGGCTCCATTAATCCACAGCGGTATTGGTGCCTGCAGGAACCTGATGTGGACGTCGTTGTTTTCAAATTGATTCCATCCTCCGCCTTCAGACGGGGTCATTGCCAGAAGGCTTCGGTTGGCAAGGACAGCCACGTCATTGTCATGGAATAGACAACAAGCGATTTCGCACCGCGTTGAGCGCCCTTCGACAGCTACACCGAGCCTCTCAAACAGACAATCTTCAAGTCGAAGGGTCGAGAATGTGGCAGCCTGAATGCCCAGCTGACCGGAATCAAAACGGCAGTTTTGGAGAAGATGAGGCGCTGTGTTGTTTTCGTTTTGGATTGAGATGGAGTGGCGATGAAAATCGCAGTGTTGCAGGTTTAATCTCCCTTCAGTTCGGGTTGTACCATGGTCAAATTGGGATCCAGTGGAATACAAGAAGCCTCCGGAATGGCGCAGGTGAATGAAGTCGAGGGTGTGGTCGTTTAGGGCCGCGTCACCGCAGAGCACAAGGCTGTCTGTTGAGGTTCCCGACCAGGCTGAGGACCAGTTTTGAAGTTCGGAGGAAGACAGGGAGAATCGACCCTGTCCGCTCATTCGGATGCCAACATTGTCCCAATCCCAAGACGTGGCCCCTGAAACGGTGACCTCTGCATGTTGGGCCAAGAGCCACAGGGCTGATGCTGAGGTCGATTGGAGGTTGACCTCTGAGTTTTCACCGCCATCCAATTCCAAATGAAATTGGGTGGACATCATGGCATTGCCCATGAGGTGGGCCTGCCATGAGGCATTCGGGGCAAGTTCTATGAGGCCATCGAGATTGGTCCGCGTGTGTGGCTGTTGTGTCCAATCCACAGTCCCTTCTATTTCAAGTTTTGCGTTGGAATGCATAAGAATCCTGCCTCCGGCTTCGATTTCCACAGAGGCATCTGAGAGGTGCAGAAGGGCCCCCGCTTCGACGATAAGCTCACTGCCAGCATGGACGATTAGGGCTCCTTCTATGTTCAAGACAGCACCATGTGACAGCACGAAGCGGGCCGTGGATTCTAAGCCAGAACCATTACCACCCCCGAGTTCAAGTGTGCCCTCTGGCGTCACCCGGAACTCACCGGAGCATCCATCTATATTGAATTCACCATGGGATTGTGGCGGAGCTGCAGGTTGGCAGAGTGCGGTGTCTGCAGAGTGGAGCCCCAGCCGGCCGACACAAAACAATGGGGAAAGGCGCCAAGCTCCAGTAGCCAATAAAATTGTGTCTGCAACCTGAGCATTCGGGGGTACGGGACAGTCAGAATAATCAAGTTGCCCAAGAATGAAGGCGGTGTTGGCTGTGTTGACCTCGCTGTGGGCCTCGTTTGAAGAGGCGATGTGCACCGCGTCAAATGGTGAAGAAGCGCCGATTGATCCGGTGTCCAGCGACGAAGGCCAGGGTGGGGCTATGTCGAGTGCGCTCAGCGTCGGAATGAACGAGTGATGGGACACGAACTCGTCTGCATCAATTTGCGGAATGCACGCTGGCCAAGGCAAATCCAAGCTTTGAATGTGTTGGTTGAAAGCCAATGCAAACTGGTGCATGGAGGGGCGGGTTCCCCCTGGAAGCTGATCGAGGGGCCCGAAGATGTTGAGGTCGGATGGTGATGCGTAAGCCGTTCCCTCGAGAAGTGGCCAGGGCCAATTCTGGTTTGAGGGGCGATGCACTTCCGCAGTAACCGCCATGCTGGCTGTGGCATCTGGATGATTTGAACTGCCGGGAAACGAGTGGACGTGAAGACGCAACAGGTTGCCGATGTCGCCCAGCCAATCGGATTCTAACAGTGCGTGGTCATAATGGAGCAAGGGCAGGTCTGCTCCATCCAGAGGAAGAAGGGACCCATTGGCGATTGAGGCGTTGTGACAATCCTCGGGCAACCCCAGAACATTCAGACTGTCTTGGTATTCGATGCGTGGAGTCAACGAGGGGACTTGACGCAGCAAAAGTTGCCGAGCTGCTGGAGAGTGCAGGGCGTCGACAAGTGCCTGAAGTGTATTTGACCCATCAGCTTGAAGAAAGTGAAGCAGTTGTTGCAGGCCCAAAGGAACGTTGGCCCCTTGATGCGGGCTGTCCAAGCTAACATAGAGGCTGGTGCAGGTGGGGACGCCACGCAGTTCCATTTGCCTGAGGGCGATGCGCGCCAGTTGTCCTCCCATGCTTGCGCCGGAGACGACCATCGGGCGAGGGTCTGTGCGGTTTTCCCGGAGGTGAATCAAAATGTCGATCAGGAGCTCCGCGTTGTCAAAAATGTTGGCTGTGCCGTCCTCAAAGTCGACCAAAACAGGGGTGAAGCCACGGTGGAAAAGGGTGTCGAAAAGGTCGGGCATGTTGCCCATCATTGGATATCCGATGGGGTCACAACCCCAGAATTGAGCCCATCCAAAATCTCCATTTTGAAGGGGTGGACTCCCTCCAGAGAGTCCAAAGTCAATGCCCTCAACAAACACAAATGGCCGAAAGGTTTCCACAGGAGAGTCCATCAAGTAGACGTTGGCGGAGATCAAGGCACCGTTAACCAAGGCATGGTGTTCGAAGGGCTCTGCCGGTGGAAGGAGCCAAGGC
>CACAUH010000087.1 GCA_902535565.1 uncultured Bacteroidota bacterium
ATTGCTTGTCGAACTCGATGATGAGTACCAGGTCAGTTGCAATGTGCCGTTCAGCATCACACCGGATTGGTCAGGAGGACAGCCATTTTACAATTGGGGATGGCTTGAGGGCTTTTCTTTCCTGGGGTTTGCTGAAACCCTCAACTGGACGACGGATCAGGACATGTCCGTGACGCTTGAAGTCAGCGATGGGTGTGGTCAGTTTGTCAGCGTGACCACAGAGGTCGTGGTGGTGAGTCCCCCTCTCGAGGTCACGTTGCCTGACACCCTTGTGGGTCCCTGTACCGAGACGTTCTCTATGGCGCCAAATATTGAGGGCGGAAGTGGGGTGTATACCTATCAGTGGACCCAAAACTTCAATCCTGTGGGTGATGGCTCCTCATATGTATACAATGACGGTTTGTCGACCACGTTTGCGGTGGAGGTGACGGACAATTGCCAGAGCTCTGGTGGCGCAAGCACCGCCATCGTGATTGACAACCCCGAGTTGGTGATCGATCTGCAGGATTCAATCAACGCATCGTGCATTGACAATACGGTGATTGCCGTAGACGTGGCTTCTGGGGCGGGTGATTACACTTATGAGTGGTCGGTCGGCGGCCTGCCTTACGGAGGTTCCGATCCTCAAATCACAGTGCAAAGTTTCGTTACCACGCCCATCGTTGTGGAGGTCCAAGATGGATGTGGAGGAGAGGCTGAAACCACAAGTACCCTGGTTATTCCAGACGTTCCGATGACCTTGTCTGTTCCAAACGACACGGTGATTTGCAGGGGAGAAGCGATTTCGTTGAGTGCATTGGCCACCGGCGGGGAAGGAGGGTTTGTTTACAGTTGGCCGAGCATCCCGGCATTTGGAGAGAATCAGTATGTGTCCCCGAGCACATCGTTTAGCTACCCGGTGGAGGTATCGGACATCTGTGGAGAAACCTTGACGGAAACGGTCAATGTCGAAGTCCAATACGTATACAGCGATTTCTACACGAGCTATCTGAGCGACACGCGAATAGAGTTCATCGCTACTCCGGACCCTCCCTGTCCCAATTGTGGGTTTTCCTGGAATTTTGGGGATGGTGGTTCAAGTGATGTCCCAAATCCAATCCACGAATACGATGGTTTGGGCGATTACTATGCCCAGCTCACGGTGACCAATTCCATCGGGTGCACGGACAGCGCTTACACTCTAGTCGAGGGACCGGTTCTCATCTACATTCCCAATGCCTTTACGCCGAACAATGACGGAATCAACGATGCCTTCAAGGTGGTGATCTCCGAGGTGGTGCGATACGAGCTTGACATTTTTGATCGCTGGGGAAAGCGGGTGTTCCACAGTGAAGATCCCGATGAGGTTTGGATTGGCAATGTCAATGGAGGCGACCACTACGCGGCACCGGGCATGTACAACTACAGGCTTCTTTGGAAGGGCGCCAGAACAGATGCTGAGGAAATGCTCGGCACCTTTGAGCTGATGCGTTGACCTGTCAAGCCGGAATGGGGGATGGGCAGATTCCCCGTCTTGGGTGTATTTTGCCCCCATGACCAACGGACAACGATTCCGAGGGGCGTTCATCACGGTGACGTCCCTTTTTTTTATGTGGGGATTCATCACCGTCATGGTGGACGCCTTGATCCCCCGTCTCAAAGACGTTTTTGAGCTGACATACCTCCAAGCCGGATTGGTACAGTTCGCGTGGTTCACGGCCTATGGCATCATTTCCATTCCCGGAGGTCGATTGATTAAGCGTCTCGGATACAAGAATGGCATATTGATCGGCCTCTCTCTCGCCGCCTTAGGATGTCTCATATTTTACCCTGCGGCATCGACCCGGATGTTCAGCCTGTTCTTGCTTGCCTTGTTTGTGGTGGCCTCGGGTATCACGGTCTTGCAGGTGGCGGCCAACCCATACATTTCGGTGCTTGGCCCGGAGGAAAGTGCCTCGAGTCGCCTTAACCTCGCCCAAGCGTTCAATTCATTGGGAACGACCATTGCGCCCATCATCAGTGCGACATATCTCCTTTCGGATAAGGTGAAGACAGGAGTTGAACAAGCGGCACTGACTCCTGAAGCATTGGAGACGTACAGGGTGTCTGAGGCAGCTGCAGTTCAGGTTCCCTTTGTTGTGTTGGCGTTGGCTTTTCTCTTGCTTGCGGGGGTGATTGCCATGGTCAAATTGCCCAAGATTTTGGAAGGCGGGACCTCGGGTGCCTCTCTTTCTGAGGTCCTGAAAGACCGCCGGTTGTTGGCTGGTGCTGCGGGAATTTTCGTCTATGTCGGGGCTGAAGTGGCTTTGGGTAGTTACATGGTCAACTACGGAATGAACCTCGGGGTGCATGAGATGATTGAGGATACGCCCATGCTCAGGAAAATGGCTGAGTTGGCTGCATCCATCAAAGGGCAAGCTGTTGCAGGCATGGATCCCAAAGGGAAACTTGGGGTTTTGCTGACCTTTTATTGGGGAGGGGCCATGGTTGGACGCTTTATTGGTGCTGGCCTCATGCAGCGCATTAAGCCGGGATTGCTCCTCGGCATTTTTGCTGGCTTGGCTTCCTTGCTTGTGATGACCAGCATGGCCACTGCGGGGCTGACGGCACTCATGGCCTTGATTCTCGTGGGCCTCTGCAATTCCATTATGTTCCCCACCATTTTCACCCTCGGTATCGAGAAATTGGGAGATGCTAAGCCCCAAGGGAGCGGTGTTTTGTGCACGGCAATTGTCGGTGGAGCGGTTATTCCACCTGCCTTTGGTGCTTTGGTGGATGCGTCTGGATTTGCTGTGGCGATGGTCTTGCCCCTCTTGTGTTATGCCTATATCGCTGGTTTTGGGTACTCTACGTCCCGGGACTGATTGGTCGTATAGGGGGTATGGTGTTGGTTTTCGTGAGGAGAAAACTGTTGAGAACAGAGTTTGAAAGTTTCACAATTGATTTCTGAGCCTTTGGTCAATGAGCTCTCAGTGTGTTTTTTAGGGAACGTTTTACGGGTTGGACTGTTGTCTAATTGAAGGAAGCGAAATGGCGAAGAAGAAAAAGACCAAGGAATTGCAGCCCAACATTAAGGTGAGGCTGGATGGAAGGACTGTGATTACGGTCAGGGATCCAAGTAAGTTGGATTTCTGGCGGGAGAAATACCCTAAGCTGGAGATTCTAGAAGAGAAATAATTTTGGAATTCTGCTCAACGAAAAAGGCCACCAATCGGTGGCCTTTTTCGTTGGATGTCTTTCGCGTTCAAGCCACGTGCACCAAGCGCTCGGTTTCCATGTTCAGTGACTCGCGTCCCTTTTTGGTCAACATGTACCCGTTCTTGTTTTGAATCATCCCGTCGAGGTAGAGGCGTGTAATCCGTTCACCGATTCTGGCTTGTCCAACACTGAGTGTGACGTCTCCTTCGATTCTCTTCCAAAAGTTCCGTTCAAGCGCTGCAAGTCGAATGTGTTCCTGCTGTTCTCGCTTGTGTTGCTGAACGATGTCCAGAATCATGAGGTCGTGCTTGTCCATTTGGTTGTGAATCGGTCTCGGTGAGTTGATACGGACTGTCCGTTTCGAGGCCCAATCTATAAGAGTGGCGTTCATTTTCTCGACTTTTCATCGAGCAGATATGGACAACTTGTTAACGCTTTGGACTCATGTGCTTCACAATGCCACACGCCCTACTGATGAAGCATTCTGACGACATAATCCCTGAGTCGACTGAGATGGTTCCCCGGCTGGATTGGGGTGTTGCATCGAAGTTTTCTATGGCGCACATCCCTTTGAACGAGTTGGATTTGAATCCCACGCTGGGCAGCCCAATTCAGGGTGTCCAACAACTGAGATTTTTCAAATGAGCACAAGACATGAGGTTGGTTGTCAAGGACCATGGTTGGGCTCCACCATGGGCATCGATGTCCGGTTCGCATTTCCACAAAACTGGACCAAGGTCCACCGCGCTCCAAGCCAGGGCCCAAGAGGAGAAGGCTTTGAACGCTGTGATGTGGAAACGGCCCTTCAATGCGCCACCCTTGAAATCGATACCATTGCCAGAGCAGTCGAATCCGCAATGCCTGAAATCCAATGGGTTTGCGTCGGACCTTGGGCATCATCCGGTGGGATTGTCCAAACTCCATGTGCCGCGTTTGGTTTCCTGTTCCAAAGCGGCTGAGAGGACCACGAGGAATTCATTTCGTGGAATGTGACGCGCCCCAAGCGATTCAAGGTGTGGGTTCATGATCTGGCAGTCAATGCAATGGAAGTTCCATCGTTTGAGTTGTCGGGCCAGGGTGATAAAGGCGACCTTGCTCGCGTTGGATGATCGGGCAAACATGCTTTCGCCAAAAAACATCGAACCGAGGGAAACGCCATAGAGTCCGCCTACCAGGTCACCGTCTTCGTTCCACGCTTCCACGCTGTGGGCAAACCCCAGTTCATGCAAGTTGAGATAGGCATTGACAAAGTCGTCCGTGATCCATGTGCCCTCCCCAGGCCGGTCCGCACACCCTCGCATGACACCCTCAAAGTCGCGGTCAAAGCTGATGGTGAATAAGGTCTGATTCAGCACATTGCGCATGCTTTTGGAAACCTTAACCGCGGACGGGTGTACAATGGCCCGCGGGTCGGGAGACCACCACAACAAAGGGTCTTCGGGCGCTGACCAAGGAAAGATGCCCCGCTCATAGGCGAGCAGTAAGCG
>CACAUH010000088.1 GCA_902535565.1 uncultured Bacteroidota bacterium
TCGGACATGATGCGCGATATCGAGCGCCACACTCGCGAGCGATCATCGCACCTTATTCATGCGTTCGCAGCAGCGAAATCCAGGGCTTCGATTGTAACCAAAATGAACTCGACGGAGTCCATGCCATTGGCCGATGAGGACGTGGACCGCGCCTTGAGTAATGTCGGAGGAGATTGGGTCTACAACCTTGAGCTTGTGGACTTTGTTGGTGGGCCTCATGGTGAGGTGTCATCCGATGTGGTTGAAAAGGAACTTGCCAACGAACCGGGATTGTCCCACGCGTGGGAGATGGATTGGGAGTCGTTTTGTTTCCGGGTTCCTCCGCTTGTTCTGGAAGAGCAATTCCGGGGTGCGGCTCCCCATCCAGAGCTGTGTTCTTGGGTGCCATTGAATGAAGATGGGCTGGCTTTGTTGTATGCTGAATTCAATCGTCTTAGGCCTCAACAGGACATCGGCGATGGCCCCGTTCTGTTTTTTCCATTGAAAACAGACCTTGTCAAGGCCCCCTGGTTTCGACTGCCCGATACTGAGTATTGCCTTTTCTGGGGTTTGTTAAGGCGCGCTGACCCGGCAACGCCCGATCGAATCGCAGAACTCATGGCGGACAATGAGGCCGTGTATCAGCGATTGCGGACAGTGGGTGGAGAGCGCTATCTTCCGGATACACCGCCTGAAAACCGCGAATTCTGGCGTACTCATTTTGGGCCTGTGTGGTCCGATCTTTTGCTGGCACGCCGGAAATGGGACCCAGACCATTTGTTTGCTTCTTCATTTGGTGTGTTTCTTACTCCTGATTCCGATTTGTCATGAATCCATTTCCCCTTTCTCTTGGACGCCTCGACCATTACACCTTGCTGGTAGCGGATGCGGAGGCGTGCAGCCGCTTTCATATGGATGTGCTCGGCTTTGGGTGGGTTCGGGAGCAGAAGGTCAATGCAGGAAGTGCTCCTGATGGCGAGTTTGACATGCTCAATCATGTATTGCATCTGCCCGGCGACCCGTCCCGTGTGGTGGTGATCACCCAAAGCCTGAGGGTAGGCAGTGTGTTCAACAAGTACCTGGATGCTCATGGCCCGGGAATCCACCATATCGCTTATGCTGTGGATGACTTGGCCGGAGCCTTTCGCCATTTGGAGGAGGCGGGCATTCCATTGACATCGAACCGCATTGTTCACGATCCGTTAAGCGGCCTTCGTCAGGTGTTTATTTCTCGGGAGAAAACAGGGTATTTCATCGAGTTGATTGAACGGACGGAAGTCGCTGAAGAAGGGGTTTTCAAAGAGGGCAACATGGCAGAATTGGCCAACTCCATGCTCTCGTATCTGGGAGAAGAAGAGGTGCAAAAGGCAGCGCCTACTCGGGTGGAAGCAGAATTGCCGGGTACGGTGGATGACGTTGTGTCCTTCCTGTCCGATGCGGGTAACCTGCCTCAATGGACGGCGCACCAGACGGTCATGCAGGATGACAGTGGCCAGTGGTTTGAACGGAGGCTGGTTGGCGATGTGCCTTTGTCCGTTGGTGTCGATGGAAACCGGGTGACCTTTAAGTGGTCTTTTGATGATGGGGCGTTTGTTGTTGATTTTGACGTTTCGGCGATTGAAAGCGGAGTGAGGGTTTCGGTGCCACTGCCGGAAGGGTTGACCGGGGAACGGGCGTTTCGCACGGCTTCGGTCATCACCTCTGAATTGATTCTGCTGGCTGCGTCTGTGGGGGCAGATGTGGAATCCGAATCGCTCATTCGCGCCAGAGAAGACATTGGACGCTTCCACCTCGAGGTGTATGCTCGGTCGGGAGCCTGATTTCGACGAAACGCATCTGAGGCGATGACAATCGTCAGTTTGGGCGGCGCTGAAGCGGGCCACATTTGGCTCATCCAAACCACCCGCCATGTCTACTCCGACACTCTTTTCCCACTCTGTTCCAGCGCTTGCTCTTGTGCGGGACAACTTGATGGCCACGGCGCCTCGCTTTTCGAATGTCCAGGATCCAGATGCGGTCCGTTTGGATCGGAATGAGGCCTTGTTTCCTATGACTGTTGCGATGAAACAGCGCGTCGCGGAAGTGACTGCGGAGGTGTCCTTGGCTGGATACCCTGACGGCTCGTCTGCCGACCTTCGGAAGGCGGCTGCCCGTTTTTTTGGTGTTCGCCATATCGACGCGATGTCGGTTGGGAATGGCGCCGATGATTTGGTCGGTCGCCTTTGTGCGGCGTTTGGACGTCCCCGAAATGGACAAGCTGTTGGACGTGTTCTGGTGCCTGAAATGAGCTTTGAGGCCTATCGCATGGCGGCCACTGCACACGGGTTGGAGACGCACACCTTTGACTTCGAGCCGAACATGGATCCTGATTTCGCTGCCCTTGAGCTGGCCTTGAAAGCGGTAAAGCCCAACCTTGTCTTCCTCGCGACACCCAACAACCCCACGGGAAGTGTGGTCGACCCGGATCAAATGAAGGCGTGTATGATGCGCCATCCCGATGTGCTTTTCGTGTTGGATGAAGCTTACATTGAGTACGCTTCGGTTCGTTCGCTTGCTGATGAAGTGGTGGATTTGGGCAACGCTGTTTGTCTTTTGAGTTTGTCCAAGTTGGGCCTGGCGGGTTTGCGCCTTGGTTTTGCTTCGGCCCATCCGGAGCTCATCCGTGTCTTGGATTCCGCGAGGATGCCTTTTCCGGTGAATGCCATGAGCCAAGCGTTGGGCGCGATGCTTCTCAGAGAATTCGGGGAGGAGCTCCGCGCGCGCGTGGTGTCTTGCGTTGCAGAGCGGAAGCGGGTGAATGCGGCTGTGCAGGCATTGATGAGCGATTCGTCTGTTGAAGTGGTTGAGGGCCAGGGCAATTTTCTCGCTTTTCTCGCCCCGAATGCCGAAGCACTTCATGCGGAACTTTTGGAACAGGGGGTGGTTGTCCGGCGTTTCTTTCACGCGGATTCTCGGCACGTGCTGAATCACTTGCTGCGTGTTTCTGTGGGCAGTTCAGATCAGAATGACCGCTTGTTGTCCGCTGTGGCCAGTTTGTCTTTGCAGTTCTGAAGTTGGTGTTGGCAGACGGGCACAAAAACCGCGTTGGTCTGAGTAAACCCAACCTGTTTTTATTCGTTCTTATTACAATGATTCCAACATTTTGCAATCCCCCGGTTCGCCTTGTGTTCCTCTTGGTCTTGGCCACGCCGCTGAGTTTGGCCTGCAGTGCGCAGGATTTGGTCAACGCCGATGACCTCAATTTGGTCCAGACCTGGACCCAGGAACCCGGAGGATGGGATTATCCAGTGGCAGTTTCGGTGCCCAATGGTCCGACACCCGCTGAAGGACATCCAGTGTGTATTGTACTGCACGGTAACGGAAATACAGGCCAAGGCATGTTGTTTCAAACCAACAGTTGGCTTCAGGATCACATCCGCATTGCGCCGACGGGGTACATGAATTCATGGAACCTGTGCGGTGAAAACAGTGATGCACCCGACATTGATATGTTGGCGGACTTGATTGACCAGCTTTCTGCGTTTGACAACGTGGACATGGATCACATTCGCATCGTAGGGTCATCCAATGGAGGGGGTTTGGTAAATCAGGCATTCATAGAATTGAATCACCCGGGCCTCGATGCCTTTGTGGCCTTTGTCTCGCAGATGAACGAGCCGCAATTCCACAATGGAGCATTTCATCGTCCATCAGGACAAACCAATGCCCCGCTGTCTTTCTGTGGCTATGACGAAACGGTGCAACCGGCTCTGGGCCGCCGCTACCTGTCGATTTGCAATACCAACGACAATATGATTCCCTATGGGGGAGGTCCAGCGGTGGGCAATTTCTTTTTGCCGGCAGAGTTTGCGATTCATCAGGTGGCGATCCATGAGGGACACATCGGTCCTGCTGTATCTGGAGAAGCCATCGCAGGCACAGCTTTGATTGAATTCAGTTACCTCGGCGGCGATGTGGTCCTTCTGCAAGGTGATGCTGGCCACGGTTCGAACCCGGACCAAATCGCCTATGCTCAGGAATTCTTAGCCTTTGAAGACGAGGGTGACGGTGACGACGGGGGTGACAGCGACCTCGATTGTCCTGAGGATTTGGATTTTGATGCCTTCATTTCTGTGGCCGACGTGCTGCTGCTGTTGGGGCAATTTGGTTGCGCCCAAGATTGCGGGGCCTTTGACATCACTGGCAATGGACTGGTGGGGGTCAACGATGTGTTGGCCATGCTCAATGTTTTCGGTATGCCATGTGTTACCTCCCCCGAGCTTCCTACAGTGACTATAGAATCCACCTATGCATTCACGGTTGACACGGCTATCGTTTATGCCCAAGGCTTGAGCCATCAATCCTTGAACTCTTCCGCTTCTGAGACCTTGCCTTTGCTTTTGGACGCATACGCTCCGGTGGGGGCAGGAGAAAATCGGCCGGCGATTGTCATCATCCACGGCGGGGGGTTTACCGGGGGGTCGAGGGCCGGCTTGAGACATGTGGCACTGGCAGAGTTTTTCGCAAGCAGAGGTTGGGTGGCCTTTTCCATAGATTACAGGGTTGCCAGCGACATGGGAACTGTG
>CACAUH010000089.1 GCA_902535565.1 uncultured Bacteroidota bacterium
AAGTCCGCACCGGGTCGCCCGTCAGGCCATTGAGACATATCGGGTCCAGGCTGGCCAACAGCGGGCCAAACAACCAAACACAGGGCGAGAAGAAGGAAAATAATTCGGGCGTTCATGGCAGGTCTAAGTTGAGAACGATCTGCTGACGTTCGGCCGTATTCCCTCCCTTACTTTTGCAATCCGATTCACCCAAACCTCCAAACATGATTCACCGCACCAAAGTCACCGTCGTCGGAGCCGGAAATGTAGGCGCCACTTGCGCTGATGTACTCGCCACGCGAGAAGTCTGCAACGAAGTCGTTTTGCTCGATATCAAGGACGGTTTTGCCGAAGGCAAGGCCCTCGACATCTGGGAGACCAGTCCAGTAAACAGCTATGACACCCGAACGGTGGGAAGCACTAATGACTACAGCAAGACAGCGGGTTCTGATGTGGTGGTGATCACCAGTGGTCTGCCCCGAAAGCCTGGAATGAGCAGGGATGACCTGATTGCCACAAACGCCGGAATTGTCAAGAGTGTGACGGAGCAAATTCTGCCGCACAGCCCGGAGGCCATCATCGTTATCGTGTCCAATCCATTGGACGTCATGACATACCAAGCATGGAAGACCGCCGGATTGCCTGACCACCGGGTCGTCGGCATGGCCGGTGTCCTCGACACAGCCCGCTATCGCGCTTTCCTTGCCGAGGCCCTCGATGTGAGTCCAAAGGACATTCAGGCCGTGCTCATGGGCGGCCATGGTGATACCATGGTTCCGCTGCCACGATACACCACCGTGGGGGGTATTCCCGTGACCGAGATGATCGACTCGGAAGCCCTTGACGCCATTGTTCAGCGCACCAAGAAGGGCGGAGGTGAGATTGTCCAGCTTCTCGGCACTTCCGCTTGGTATGCTCCCGGTGCGGCTGCGGCTCAAATGGTCGAGGCCATCGTGAAAGACCAAAAGCGGATTTTCCCTTGTTGCGCGCGCTTGACCGGTCAGTACGGTCTGAGTGATTTGTACCTGGGTGTTCCTGTCAAGCTCGGCGCCAAAGGGGTTGAGGAGATCATCGAGCTTGAACTCAATGGGGACGAAATGGCCCTTCTCCACGAGAGTGCCAAGGCCGTGAAAGAGGTGGCCGAGGCGCTGGACGCCATGGCCGTTTGATTTAATCGGATCGAGGCCCGTTCAATCGAGCGGGGCCACAATAATGCGGCGGGTGCTTCCTTTCCAAGGGGCACCCGTCGCTGTTTCCAGTCCTTGTGGCTGGGCCAGATAGGTGCCCGAGGCGAGTTGGTGTGGGACCGTGGCCTTGCCCTCTCGGGCCTCTAAGCGCACAATTTCTCGGCCCAAGAGGTCTAGGAGAATCAATTGATCGGCTGGAACAGTGAGTGTGCCGCCAGGCATCACTGGATTGGGTGACGGAGTCCACGCAAAAGGAGCCTTGGGGAGCCGGTCCTCCAGGCCATTGACAATCGGGTCGCATCCGCGGATTGCATCAGTTCCTCCCGAACGCCACAAGGTGAGCCCGCCACTCCGGGAGCCCAACACAAGATCCTGAGCACCGTCACCATCGAGGTCTGCAAGCGCTGGTGCGGCATACTCTCCTTCGTAGAGTCCGTTCCACTGACTTGACAATTCCTGCCAGACGTTTTCTGATGCAGCGACTGCATCTAGAGGCAATTCAAACACTTGAAGGTGGCCGAGTTCATTGCCCACGACCACGGCGGATCCAGTGTCGGTTATCAGGATGTTAGGGCATGAGAAGCCGTTAATCCCGAGCAGGTTGTCGACTTGAACGCCTCCGGCATTTGCATTTGAAAGCGCAAATGAGGCCAAGGTTGCTGAGCCGATGTTCTCGTAGAGGTTCAGGTTGCCATTTTTTTCGCCGACGAGGAGGTCGAGGTCGCCATCCCCATCGAGGTCGTGAAGGCAGGGCGAAGCAAACTGCCCCACATCAATGGCCTCTCCCGTATCATCCGCCATAGACGGAGCAGTGAGGTCATATTCAGCCGGGCCTGGACCGTCAGTCAGGTTGGTCCAGAGGTGGAGGTTGCCCAATTCGTCACCGAGAATCAACTCGTCGTCCCCATCGCCATCAAGGTCTCCGAAGGTGGCGACCACACTTTCCAAACCGAAGTCTGGAAGGCTCAACCAATTGGTGTCCAGTTGTACGAAGGCAGGAGCCGTGGCTGAGCCCACATTTCGATATCTGGCCAGAAGCGCAGGTGTATTGCCAGGCCCGAGATAGCGCTCCTTGCAGGCCACAACCATGTCCATCCTACCGTCACCATCAAAATCAGTGAAAGCGGGATAGGCCCCTCGCCCCACGTCCACCGTGCCCTCTTGCAGAAAGGCTATGCTCTGCAAATCCCAGAAGGGGGCATTGTCCGTCCCAGTGTTGCGATACCACCAAACCCCACGTTTTCCATTGACCTCAAAAGTGACATTCGGGGCGAGAAGCAAGTCCCTTGTACCGTCTTGATCCACATCGATGGGGTAGGCAGCAGGGAAACGCTCCAAGTCGAGGGCCAAGCCTCCTAAATCCGCGGGCCATGTTTCATGGGTGTTCATAGTGCTGTCCTGACCATCAACGGCATCGGTCATGTAACAGGCTGTCAAGTTGTTGTAGGAGACGTCTCCCAAAAGCAGGTCCAAATGGCCATCGCCGTCTAATTCTAGTAAAGCAGTGGTGCCGCCTGCATGTCGGGTCGAGCCCGGTTGATCGCCGTCTTCTATTCGGGGGTCGTTGACGTTGAAGCCGCAGGTGTGAGCCTCACCAATAAACAGGTTGTTGTCCTCAGATGCCTCGTCCAGCATGCCATAGCATCGATTGGTTACATCCCACACCAGCGTGTCTCCGCAACCCACAGATCCCTCTGTGGCTCCACGGCCGGTGTATGCATACAGCGTGGATGAGGTTTCCGTCCAGGTCACCAAATCCAGATCGCCATCGCCGTCGAAGTCATCCAAAGCAGGAATGTCCGTGTTGAGGCAAATGAGGGGGAGGACCTGATCACCAGTCCCAAAATCCCAGTTCCCGAGCAGGTTGGATCCCGGATCATTGGGATACTCAACGAGTCCTTCGGTCATGGTGCCGTACCAGAGGCGGATTCCACTTTGGCTGTTGTGGAATACATCGGGAATCCCATCACAATTGGCATCTCTGATCAGTGCCCAGTTGCGAATCCCCTCTGGAAACACCGACCTCCAATCGGGACGGTAGAGGTAGCCATATGGCTCCTCCTCTGCGGCAGGGGCGCATCCTTGAAAGGGCATGATGCGGTCGCCTTCTCGGTCAAACACAAAGAGGTCTTGCACCCCATCCCCATCCAAGTCTGCCCCGGAAAATTGCGGTGCGGTAAAGCCACCAGTCCACGGGTTTTCAAGGGGCATTCCGTTTACTCCGAAGACAGCCACTGTGTCCCACCTTCCAAATTCAGGAAGAACCTGTGCGGTCGTGACCACAGGCACCAAAAGAAGCCACAGAATAAGGATGCGAAAGGACGTCATGGCGAGGAATAAACTGTTCATCGAAGGAGAAGGTTGTATCAATTCCAGCGGATGCTTTCCACCATACCGACGACGGGAATCACGAGGCCTTGGTCTGTCTCCACCTCCTGACCGAGGATGCGGGCCCCACCGCAAATGAGCTGGCCCATGTCGTCCGACGTGATGGCGACTGTATTTCCGTTGAGGTCTTCGTAGGTGCCCTCTAGGGATTTTTTGCTTTTGACGCCGACGAGAATGTGGGCGCGGACAAAGCGATCGAGGGCCTCGGCATATTCTTCTTCCAAAAGGCTTTTCCAATCTTGACTTTCCTTGAAGGTCATGTCTCTGGGCACCAAGATGGCATGGCCTGAACCGTGAACTGTGCGTGCAAGTTTGGATGTGCTCACGAGACGTTCAAAGTACTTGGTTTCCGGACCCGTGACGATGTATCGCCAAGGACTTACGGTGCTATAGGGTTGGTTGAGTTCCTCTGCGGTATAGGCTCTTCGGGAAGGCGCTTCATTCGCTTCTATGTCGGGACGTATGGGCTTTTTTACCTCTTCAGTCGCAGGGGCTGAATCGTCAGGAGATTTATCACCATCAGCGCAACCATTGGACAGGAAGGCAAGGAGCGGAAGAGACAGCAGAAGGAAGGGGGTGCGCATAACGACGTTCAATTTTCCGTCCGCAAATTAGCAGGGTATGGAATCGCATGAAATCAATTTGGCTCCAACTGTGGAGGTCACTCCTCGCTTTGGGGTTGTGGCAGGCGTGTTTCCTTGATGTACCATGTTTCAGCTGATCATTGCAAGCCTCCTCGAAGGTAACATCACAACCTCATCTTGGTTTCCCATTTTTCATGAGAATTACAAGGTCTTTTCACAC
>CACAUH010000090.1 GCA_902535565.1 uncultured Bacteroidota bacterium
ACATGATGACCGAATCGCCTGCCGAGATCCGCCAGCAAATGGCCGACAACATCCAGTGGATTCGAGGTGCCAAGGCCAACAAACTCGTCGTGGGCTCCCAGGCCCGCATCCTCTATGCAGATGCCGAAGGCCGAATGCGCATTGCCAAGGCCTTCAACGACGCCATCGCCAACGGCCGGCTCTCCGGGCCGGTCATCCTCGGCCGCGACCACCACGATGTCAGCGGCACGGACAGCCCATACCGGGAGACCTCCAACATCTATGACGGTTCGGCCTTCACCGCCGACATGGCTGTCCAGAATTTCGTCGGCGACGCCTTCCGCGGCGCCACCTGGGTCTCCCTCCACAACGGAGGCGGCGTCGGTTGGGGGGAAGTGATGAACGGCGGCTTCGGCATGCTCCTCGACGGCTCGGCAGAAGCGGAGCAGAAGCTCACCTCCATGCTGCATTGGGACGTCAACAACGGCATCGCCCGGCGCAGCTGGGCCCGAAGCGAGGAAGCGCAATTCGCCATCCGTCGCGCCATGGAAGCCGAGCCACGGCTGAGGGTGACCCTCGCACAAAAGGCCGACCCCGGCATTATTCGTCGCGCCCTTTCCTCATGACCACAGAAACACAGGAAACGTTTTAACAACGATTTCGTTTCCACACTCGATACCAGCGGATATTTTTGTGGCCTGAACTCATCTTCGGATGGCACCAGCTACACAAGGATCCACACAGGACACGCGCCTAATCAAGCTGCTAGAAGGCTGCGAGCAGGTCTTCCGGCGCATCGGGGTCCGCGCTGTGAGCATGGACGACCTCGCCCGTGAACTCGGCGTGTCGAAGAAAACCCTCTACAAGTTCTGCAAGGACAAAGCCGACCTGGTGTTGCAGGTCTTCAACCGGATTTGCAATCGCCAAGATGCCCGCATCTGCGCCTTAAGCGAAGGGGGCGAAAACGCCATTGACGGCGTCATCAGCACCATGGAGTATGTACAGACCGAGCTGCGCGAGATGCACCCGAGCATGCTGTTCGACCTTCAGAAGTATTACCCCTCCGCCATGCAACGGCTTGAAGAGCACAAGCAAGAGAACATGGAGGGCTACCTGCTCCGCAACATCGAGCGCGGACAGCGAGAAGGCTTCTACCGCAAGGATTTCGACGCCAAACTCATTTCCCGACTTCACATGGCCATGGTCCAAACCATGACAGACCCCTCAACCCTCGAAGAGTTTGGCCGTCCGCTGTCCGAACTCCAACAAGAGCTCCACGCCTATCACCTCAGGGGAATCGCCACCGAGAGAGGAATGGCCTATTACCATCAACGCAAACAGGCCGCGCAGGCCAACGCAGACTTATGATTCGTCCCTTCTCCGTCGCCATTGGCGCATGGCTCCTGGTCGCTTCCGTGGAAGCCCAATCCGGCGTTCGACTCACCCTAGAGGAAGCACAATCCGTGGCCGGTGAACGCGCCTATGCCGTCCGATACGCATCAATCGATAAAGACCAAGCGGCCAGCAGCACACGTGAAACCATTTCCTCCGGTTTTCCTCAAATCGGGGGCTCCATTGAATACAACCGCTACCTCGACATCCCAACCCAAGTGTCGAGTGGAGATGTTTTTGGTTTTCCCGATTACCTGACCTCTTTCCTCGGGGGGGTCGCCCAAGCGACCGGTGTTCCTCTTGACACTCCCCCTGTCGACCCCAACGCCATTCAAGAATTCCAGTTTGGAGCAGAGCAAACCATGACCGCGGGGATCACGGCAACCCAACTCATTTTCAGCCCAAGCTATTTCATTGGCATCCAAGCCGCGAAAGCATATGCCAGCGCCATGGAGGCTGCCGAATCCCAATCGATCGCTGATGCCCGACGGGCTGCTGGGGAGGCCTATGCCGCGGCCTTGGCTGCCGACGAAAACGTAAGCATCCTTCGTGAAGCAGAGTCATTGGCACAGGCGTCCCTTGACCAGACCCGCGCCATCGTTGCAGAAGGGCTAGCAGAATCAACTGACGCAGACCAACTCGAACTCGCGGTAGCCGACCTCACACAACAACGGGCGACAGCCGAAAGCATGGCAAGCGTGGCACTCGACGCACTAAAATTCACCATTGGGATGCCTGTTGAAACGAATGTCATCCTCGCCGATTCTTTCGAAACCCTAGAAAGTTCATTTACCGGTGCAGCGGTCCTTGGTACCCCCTTCAATGCCCTTCGGTTGCCAGAAATACAGACACAAGCCAAGAACCTCGAACTCTCCGAGCTCAGCATCCGAAACGAAAAGGCGGCTGGTTTACCCAGCGTCGGCGCATTCTATACCAACCAACGAAACGCTCAACGGGATGCATTTGACTTCTTCGGGCAAGGCAGTTGGTATCCGATACAGCTCTTTGGTGTGCAGATGACCATTCCAATCTGGTCCAGCTTCGCAGGACAGGAACGCGTCCTCCAAGCACAATTGACACGGGACCGCGCAGCCACAGCACTCGAACAGCTCACAGAGGCGGCCACCCTCGAATATCGAGCGGCCTTCTCAGAATACACCTCCGCCCTCAAGCAACGCGAACAAGCTCAGCGCGGTCTTGACCTTGCCACCCGGATCCTCGACCAAACCCGAACCCGCTTCACAGAAGGCGTCGCAAGCAGTTTCGACCTCACTCAGGCCCAAAACCAACGCGTCAACGCCCAAGGCAATCTTACACAAGCCACCCTGCGCTGGCTCAATGCCCACCTCCGACTCCAACGCTCCCTCAACGCTTGACCTTATGATCCGCAAATTCATTCTCCTGGCGGCACCCGCTCTTTTCCTCGTCGCTTGTGGTGCCTCCGACTCGTCAGAGGACACGCCCGCAGCAAATCAGGGCCCAGCCAAAGCAGACGCCCGCAAAGTGACCACGCTCACCACGGTTGCCGCCCCGTTCGACCACTTCTTTACAGTCCAAGGCAACGTGGAAACCGACCGCATGGCACAGGTCTTTCCAATGAGTCAGGGAACGGTGACACGTATCCTCGTTGAAGAGGGCCAAACAGTCCGCAAAGGACAGGTGATCCTCAAGCTCGACAACGAGGCTGTTGCAAGCAATCTCGATGAGCTGGAAACCCGCCTTGCGCTGGCCAAGGACGTCCTGTCACGACAAGAGCGCCTCTGGAGCCAGGGCATCGGAACCGAGGTTCAACTGCTCGAGGCCAGGACGGGGGTCGAAGCACTGGAAGAGGGCATTGCCGCGTTCAACGAACAGGTAGACTTGGGCGATGTCACCGCTCCTTTCACGGGAACAGTGGACCGAATTTTTGCCAAAGAAGGGGGCATGGCCTCCCCCATGCGGCCTGTCGCACGCGTGCTCGACTTGACAGAAATGTATGTCCGCGCCAAGGTGAGCGACCATTATGTCGGTGCCGTCTCAGAAGGCCAGTATGTGGAGGTGTTGGTGTCCGGAGTGGACACCCTTCGTTCCAGCATCGGCCGGGTGGGTCAATACATCGAACCCGCAAACCGAACGTTTGACGTGGTGGTTCCCGTTCAGGAAAACTCGGGGTTGCTGCCCAACCAGTTCGTCTCTCTTCGCATCAATGACCTGCATCTGGACTCCGCCCTCTCCCTTCCGGCTGGGCTCATTCTCCAAGACCGCGACGGCCGGGATTTCGTTTACAGCATCGTCAACGGAAAGGCCTCCAGACAGCCCATCCTCATCGGAACCGCTTACCTCGACCAAGTCCTCGTGCTTGACGGTTTGGAGCCCGGTGCCGTCATCATCGACCGCGGCGCCGGCCAGCTCGTCGAAGGGGAGGAAGTCCAAATCCTTCGCTGAACCGCATTCGCATCCAACATGGAGCAAAAAAAACTCAAGGAATTCGGGCTCAGCACAGCCTCAATTCAAAACCGGACCACGGTGGCCGTCCTGATTGTCATCATTCTTATCGCCGGTATTTCTTCCTACATCACCGTCCCCAAGGAGAGCTTTCCAGAGGTGCAAGTCCCCGAGGTTTACATCGGCACAGCCTACCCGGGAAACAGCCCTAGCGACATTGAAAAGCTCATCACCCGCCCCATCGAAAAGGAGCTAAAAGGCATCACGGGAATCGACAAAATCCTCTCCACAAGCCAGCAGGGATACAGTGCCATCGACGTCAAATTCGACTTCTCCGTCACGCCTGAAGTGGCCTTGCGAAAAGTCAAAGACAAAGTCGATGTCGCCATGAGCGATCCCAGTTTTCCAGACGATTTGCCAAGCGACCCCAATGTGTTTGACCTGAATTTCACGGAGCTCATCCCTGTGATGCAGGTCAACCTGTCCGGTGACTACCCGGTCGATCAGTT
>CACAUH010000091.1 GCA_902535565.1 uncultured Bacteroidota bacterium
GAACGAATTGCTTGTCGAAGGAAAGCGCGATGCGGATAACACCCAAATCGATGTCACAATCAACAGCAGTTACTTAATGTCATTGAACATCACCATTCCCGAATTCAACGGAAGTTGCAACCTCAGGTTTGGCAACAGCGAAGAAGGAGACCAACCATTTTCAGCAGTTATTCAGGACATACGCCTCTGGAACCCACAAACAGAAGCGACAGACGGATATGACGACGTGGCACACTATACCGGTGTGGTGACAGGCAAGGAAACCGGATTAACCGCTTGGCTTCCCCTCGACGAACTCGAAGGCAATCCGGTGGAACAGTCCAGAGGAAAGGCCGTAACCAATACAGGCCAGTGGACCATTCCAACCATAGAATCAAAAGCACTGGCGTTGAATGGGGACTCCACAGTGATGATCACACTGAACGACTGGACTCCAATCTATGACGCGACACTGTCGTGTTGGTTCAACAAAACTGCCACCGGTGCAATGACCCTGTTGTCATTGAATGACCCTGAATCGGCCGACGACGTCAATTCCAAACACTGGGAGGTTGGGTTTGACGCAGATGGGAAACCCTATTTCGCGAACAACGGCATCGCCATGACAGCACCTTCTGCCATCAGTGAAGGCTGGCATCACATGGCTTTGGCGCGAGAACGATACGGATCCACCCGCTTGCTCATCGATGGTCAAGAAGTGGTGGCCGGACCGTCAGAAAACTTTGGACGGCTCATTCCAGGAAATCTGCTTTTGTTGGGTGCTTCTATCGATTCAGTCGATGCCACCAGCACTCCGACTCAATACCATTGCAGTTCCCCGTTTATTGGTTTTGTCGATGAAGTTCGATTCTGGACTGCGGCGTTGGATGATAATGCCATACTCAGCATGATGCACGACGAGGTCAGCCAGCAGGCCACCTTGGGTTGGCTCGCCGATTTCGAAACAACATTTGACTTGGACGACACCAGCGATGGTATCGCATTGACGCATGTGCTGACAGAAAACCTGTCCGCTCAAGACTCCATTCCCCTGCAGGTCCTGAGCCTGAACATTGACGACCCATCCACACTGAATGATTTGTCTGCAGAAAGTGCACTGGTTCAAAGCGACCATGTCGCCCTGATTCAAAGCACATCCACAACAGGTGAGTTGAATATAGACGAGCTGTGTGACGTGAGTTGGAACATGGACGGAGACGAACTCATCATCGACTTGCATGAGGAGCTGTACTACGAAATGGAGGACCAGGAATTGAGCTTCAGCATAGACCAGAGTTGCGAACTTGAGGACATCTTGGGAAATTCCGCAGCAGACATTCACTGGACCCTGACTGTCGACTTGTTCCCTCTGGCATGGGAGCATACCGAAATCGAGGCAGAGAGCACACTGGGCGAGGACTTGATGTGGACCACCACGCTGTTCAATACGGGAAGCAGTACAGAATCCTTTGAGATTACAGATGGTCCCGCTTGGTTAGACATATCTCCGGCTTCTGGCACCCTCGGGCCAAACTCAAGTCAGGTTGTCACCTTTACCGTCGCGGAGCCACCATTCATCGGGTCCTCCTCGTGCGACGTCCGGGTCATCGGAGATTTCTGCGACCCGTCTTCACAGGAAACCGCATGGTGCTATGGGGAGAGGCTCACTCTCAACTACAAAGTAACCGCTGAGGTCCCCGAGTTGAACTTCGACCCCACAGGTTTCGAAAACGTCATGTCAGTCACGGCCAAAGTGTACTTGGAAAACCATGCTGCATACGACGAAGAGGACATCATCTGCGCCTACATCGACAACGAGCTCAGAGGCATTGCCCCTTGTGACCATTGGATTTCAAACCAGGCCTTGGCCTTCCTGTCCGTGTTCTACTCCGAATCTGACGCATCGAAAACAATGGACTTTAAGATTTGGGATGCATCCCGTGGCATCATGGTCTCATCGCCCATGACCTATTGGCCCGACATACAAGGAGGGGCGACAGAAGTGCTCGTCAGAGATGAAGGATGGGGCACGGTATTTGAACCGCTCATTCTCCAAATGGGAAGGGTGGTCGATGTGTCGGTGGACCTGGTTGCTGGCTGGAACTGGATCTCATTGCCTTTCAATCACCCTGATCACACCGCATCCGAAGGCTGGACCGAATGGCAAGTCGATGATGTATTTGGGGATGTGCGAGACAACGTCATTCAAGCCAAATCAGCTCAACAGGATTGGGCTGTTGAAACCTACGACGCAAGCAACGGCTGGGGAGTGAATCAAGATGAACCATTGGCATTGAACTTCACTTACCAAGTCAAACTGGCAGAGGACGCTTCCGTCGTGTGGACTGGTCGAATTCCAGAATCCGTAGACAGCACGGCCTACCCCGTTTATAAAGGCTGGAATGATGTGGGCTTCCCATCCCAACGCATTCTGTCCATCGAAGACGTGATGTACCGTTTGTACGATTCGGATGTGCTCGAATTGAATGACCACATCAAAGGACGCTATGATGGCTTCGCCACCTACATCGGAAATGGTGAGTGGGCTGGAACACTGAGTCACCTGGAGCCCACCCGGGGCTATCGCATGTACCTCCAGGGCATGGAGGAAATGGAGGATGGTGATACCCTAGGAACGCTGGTCCTGCCCCAAGCTTCACTGTTCTTGGGCAGTCCCAGCCTGTTGAATCTCGAATCCGATTTCGAGACTCCTCAGACCATGTTGGCCAACGTCGAGACCATGGAACACTCGATGGTCAGCATCGCAACCTTGGCGCTGCCCACCCATTGGATTAGGTCGCCTTTGGATCGGATTGAGTGGTGGGCCGAGGGACGAATGATCGGATACGGAAGACCCGCCTTGGACGACGATGGAGAGCGCTACTATGTACATGGCTTTGGTGAACATACCGGATTCAAGACCGACATCGAGATCCTCTATGTCAGTGGCACAACTGGACAGACCCATCGCAGCATTGACAAAGTCAGTTTCGAAGCCAATGGCCAACTCGGAACATTCAAAGACCCCGTGATGTGGCGATTCCATGAAGAAGAAGTGGAATCCACAGCGGCCCTGCTCAATGTGATTCCCAATCCATTCAGCGCCTCTTTTGAACTGCTTTACTCTGGATACACCCCACTCAAAAGGCTGACCCTCATCGACACCAGAGGCAGAATCATTTCAGAACGCCGCGGAATCGAAGGGGTAAAGCGTTATGAATGGAACACCGCCAATTTGGAAAACGGCATGTACTTCATCCAAGTCATCGATACAATGGGTGAAATTCAACGCGTACCGCTGATCAAACAGTAACCCAACACAACACGAGGCCAAGAGAACCGCAAACCAGCGGTTGTTTCAAGGGCCCTGGCTTAGGAAAATCCTGAGCCAGGGCCCTTCCTTTTTTGGACGTTTACAAAAACCCCATATAAACAATAGGGCACAAATACTTTATTTAGTCGTTTATATACTTAAATTATATATAAGATTTAGAGAAAGGAATGTACCAGCACATCACACTCTTCCTGTGTTTCCTATTTGCCTTTGCCACTCCTGTGCACTGTTGGGGTCACCATCCCCTATTGGACGTTGACCCCTCCGAAGACCTCTGTGACTCTCTATTTTCCATATCCAACACAAGCAACCTGCTGGGCAGCGGTCTATACTTTGGTCAATCCTTTACAGCTTCCGACTATGGTGAGGTCCAAAGCGTTTCCTTGTATGTATGCCAGTCGGTTGATGCGCAACTGGCCATTCGACTCGAAGGAACGGACAACGACGAAGGTTGGAATAGCGGCACCGTCCTGGGGAACTCCGACATTGCGGAAGCAGAATCCGACAACACCAACCTCTGTCACACATCGATTTATGGTTCTCAGGGCTATGCATTGCACACATTCACATTCGACGAGGTCTACATAGAATCGGGAAAGACTTATGTCATCGAATTGATTTCTGGTACATCGCTTGTCACACAAACGAGCGATTATTCAGGTGGCGTGCCCTTCCGTGCGTCAGGGGAACAGACATATTCAGACCTGTACTTCGAGGCCTGTCCAGTGGCGGCAAACATTTTTGGATGCACGGACACAAGCGCATGCAATTACAGTTCCACTGCCATCGCGGACAATGGAACCTGCTTGACATTGGATTGTACGGGAACGTGCGGTGGGGTTGCATACAATGTCGAGGGCTGCGGAT
>CACAUH010000092.1 GCA_902535565.1 uncultured Bacteroidota bacterium
AAGCCTCAACCGTTGCCTGCACGTCCTGTCGCTCGATTCCCGTCTTGTCTGAGATGCGGCTCACGAGGTCCGCCTTCGTCATTTTCTTGTCAATCACTTTGCTGATGCTTTGAAAGTCAAAGGGTTGAATTCCGTTGGTTATGGGCCGGCAAAAATAAGACATAGGCCCCACTCATCCGCACCTTATAAATCCATTTGCAAATTGCCCTCCCGTGGCTGCTCCACACCCACTCACACAAATGTTGCTCGCATGGTACCAAATACATGCGAGACCGCTGCCTTGGCGGGAGGCCCCAGAGCCTTACGCAACGTGGCTTTCTGAGGTCATTCTCCAACAAACCCAGGTGGCCACCGGCACTGCATATTGGCATCGTTTCCTCGAGCATTACCCGACCGTAGAAGACCTGGCTTCTGCCCAAATTGAGTCCGTCATGGCTTTGTGGAAGGGCCTGGGTTACTACAGCAGAGCCAGGAATCTTCACGCGGCAGCCCGTTCAGTGATGGACGACCGCCAAGGCGAACTTCCAATTTTAGCTAAAGAATGGCAACGTCTTCCAGGGGTGGGTGAGTACACTGCTGCAGCCATCGCAAGCATCTGCCACAGCGAACCCGTGCCAGTGGTGGACGGCAATGTGCAACGCGTTTTGGCTCGTCTGTTTGATATTTCAGAGCCTGTTGACCGAAAAGCGGGACGGGATGCAATTCGCAGCTGGTCAGAAGCGCTCATTTCCCGCGAAGACCCCGGTTCATCCAACCAAGCTTGGATGGAACTCGGTGCTACGGTCTGCAAACCGCAAAACCCCCGATGTGGCGAATGCCCAGTCCAAGCTGGCTGTTTGGCGAGAAAGCGCGAGACTTGGTCAGCCCGGCCGGTCAAACAAGCCAAAAAGCCGCCTGTCGCCATGACAGTTCTCTTTCTTGTCACCCTGCGCCACCAAAAAGGCACATGGGAATGGTGGATTGAGCGCCGTCCAGAGCGCGGTATTTGGGGTGGACTGGAGTGTTTCCCCGCCACAATGGAGGAAGGATTGGCACCGCCGGAATTTGACGGTAAAGCGGTTCTTGGACCATTTGATCACACTCTCACACACCGAAAGCTGACGGGGTGGTTTGTGCTGGACGCGAACGCCCATATCGCACCAAACGGGCAGGAAAAAGCCCATGGAGAATGGGTTCCAGTGGAGGACGATGAACGAGCCTGGCCAAGGATGGTGGAGAAGGTCCTTTCCGAACTGCAGGCCTGGGCTGTGAAGAATTGAGGACTTTTCACCCTTTTCATCGCTTTTCCCTTCGGTATTTTGCCATTCATGTCCAGTGTAAACAAAGTGATGCTGATTGGCCGTCTTGGGCGGGATCCTGAAACCAAGTGGTTTGAGGGGGGGCGTGCTATGTGTGCGCTGTCCATTGCCACCTCCGAGCGTCAAAAGGACCGTGACGGAAACTTGAGGGAACGCACCGAATGGCATAAGGTTGTGCTGTGGCAGCAGCTGGCAGAAATTGCTGAAAAGCACCTGAAAAAAGGCGACCGCATCTATGTTGAAGGCAAATTGAGGTCCCGGACTTGGCAAGACGGAACTGGAGTCGAGCATAAAGCTGTCGAAATCGTCGGCGAACGGATTGAGATGCTGGGAAGTGCCTTGCGCAAGGAGGACGGCAACCAAGACTCCCATGCTCAAGGCCCCCACCCCATGGACGCGTCTGCCCTTCCCATCTGACATGGTGGATTTGACGAACGTTATGGCTTGGATGGCCGGCGCCACATCGCTTCTTCTGCTCGTGGTGAGTGCCTTCGTCTCTGGAAGTGAAATTGCGTTCTTCTCTCTCGGGCCAAGCGAAAGAAGCGCCCTTTCCGAAGCGGAGGATGATCGGTCTCGGGCCGTCCTCGATCTGCTCGAAGGACCAACAGATGGACAAGGTCCTCGCCAGTTACTGGCGACCATCCTCGTCTTGAACAACGCTGTCAACATTCTCATTATTCTGCTTTCCACAGTGCTCATGCAGCACTGGCTCCCATCCTTACCTGGATGGGTTGGCACCTTGCTTCACGTCTTCGGTGTCACCTTGTTAATTGTGCTTTTTGGCGAGGTTCTTCCCAAGGTGCACGCAAACAGGAACCCACTGGGACTCGCCAGGGTCATGGCCCGTCCACTGCGCATGGCCCGGCTGATTTTGCGTCCAGTTTGGCAACCGATGAATGCGTTGACTGCGACACTGTCCTCACGGGTGGAGAGTGCCCCGCCAGACTTGTCCGTAGAAGATTTGGAACACGCTGTTCAGATTACAGATTCGGAAGACAGGTCCGCAGAAGAAAACCGCATCCTGAGCGGCATCGTCAATTTTGGTTCCAAGGATGTCAAGCAAATCATGACCCCAAGGACGGACGTGACCGCATTTTCGCAGGACATCGAATGGTCCCAGATCAAGGTCGACATTGCGGAGTGTGGTTTCAGCCGCGTGCCCATTCACACCGATGGACTTGATCAAATCAAAGGTATTTTATATGCAAAAGACCTGCTGGCCCATCGCCAAGAGGAACATGTAGACTGGAACGCGCTGCTGCGCCAGCCTTTTTTCGTTCCGGAAAACCGCATGATAGACGATTTGCTCCGGGATTTCCAGAGCATGAAGGTTCACCTTGCCATCGTGGTGGATGAGTATGGTGGAACGAGTGGTATCGTCACGCTCGAAGACGTGATTGAGGAAATCGTCGGCGAGATCTCCGACGAATTTGACGATGAGGACATCCTGTATTCTCGCATCAATGAACACACTGTCGTGTTTCAAGGCAAAACTGCCCTCGTTGATGTCTATCGGATTCTGGGTATTGACGGTGCCGAATTCGAGGCAGAGAAGGGCGAAAGTGACACAGTGGGGGGCTTCATCGTGGAACAAATGGCCCGGCTGCCCAAACCTGGAGAACAAATTGACTTCAATGGATCCACTCTGGTTGCAGAGGCGGTGGACCGAAGGAGGGTCCTTCAGGTGAAAGTGGTTCTCCCCGATGACGCGAGGAACAAAGGGACTACCAATGGCGGTGACACCTCTCTCGGACGCACGGGCAGTGCATTGTTAGCCGTCGCAATTTGCCTTGGCATGGCCTTGTCTGGTTGTGGAGGTGATGCCTTCGTGCCCCGCCCCAAAGGGTACTTTCGAATCGCCCTGCACGACACCGTATATCGCTCCGTCGCCCTGCCCTGCCCCCTTGAATTTCCCGTTTCGCGCTTCGCCCTGCTCGAACCAGTTCACGACTTTGCGCCCGACAGCTGCTGGTTCAACTTGGTCTATCCGGCTTATCGAGCGCGTATCCATTGTACATATGCTGGCGGGGTGATGCTCGACCCAGTCATGGAGGATGCATTTCAGCTCGCTTACGAGCACGAAATCAAGGCAGACGCCATCCGAATACAGCGCGCGGACCGAACCGACGGAGGAACTGCCATTCGATGGGACATCGCCGGTGATGCCGCCAGTCCAATACAATTTCTCTGTACGGACGGTGAAGACCGCTTCCTCCGCGGGGCACTCTACTTTGAACTTCGTCCAAATGCAGATTCCTTGGCCCCAGTCGTCAATCGAATTGGCGAGGATGTCGAGCACCTACTTACAGAAATTTCATGGCTTTGAACTTGGTTCTCGACGCAGGGGGAAGCCGTCTGAAATGGTCTGTAGTTCGCGGTGGACATGCGGAGCCCTTCCACACTACGCCCTGGCCGGAAGCCCAAACCTCTTTCAGGGAGTGGACCCATTCCAAACGAGGTGGCACATCAAATGACCCCTTGATTTTAGGCCTTCTTGACCGGCCAGCCACGCCGGCAGCGGAAGCATCTGGATTCCCCAACTGGCTGGACGAAATCCACAATGTTGAACGCATTCAACTCGACACCGCCACTTCCTGCCCTTTTGCCATCGAGTACAAGGAAGGCCACCCCGGAGCAGACCGTTTGGCAGCAGCTGTGGCCTGCGCTCAACGAGACCCGGACGGCAGTTACGTGATTGTCGATGCGGGCACCTGCATTACAGTGGACCTCCTTTCCCCAGGGCGGTGGAGGGGCGGGGCCATCCTGCCAGGTCTGTCCCTCCAATCCTCCTTATTGAACTGGGAGCCAAGAAGCCGTTCATGGCCAAAGCCCACAGTGAGCCCTGCAGAGCGATGTGATTCTTCAGTCT
>CACAUH010000093.1 GCA_902535565.1 uncultured Bacteroidota bacterium
GTCTATGACGAGAACCGTTACGATTCGGGAGACCCGCCGCTGTTCATCGCTCACGGTTCGTTGGACGCGACTGTGGTTTACAATAATGCTTTACTGTTGCAGGAGACTTGGAACACCGTCGGCGTTCCACATGTCTTGCACACCATAGAGGGTGCAGGACATGGTCCTTGGGATGCTGAATTGCCCGATGTCGAGGGCAATTTGAAATCGCTACACGCGCTCGCTTTCGATTTCCTCGTGGAACAGCAGATGCTGCAGGTGGAGTGAGGGTGTTTCCGCGAAGGGTTCCCCGCGTTGCATTAGGTTTGATCTATGCCATCTGGATTTTTTGCCCTGCTCGATGACCTTGCCCTGATCATGGACGATGTGGCCACCATGACCAAGGTGGCGGGCAAAAAGACAGCGGGATTGTTGGGGGATGACCTTGCAGTCAATGCGGAGAAAGCGGTTGGGTTCCACGCGTCGAGGGAACTCCCGGTTCTTTGGGCCATCACCAAGGGGTCTTTCCTCAACAAACTCATCATTCTGCCCTTGGCGTTTCTGCTGAGTGCATTTGCCTCTTGGTTCATTGACCCCATCCTGATTGCAGGAGGGGTGTATCTCGCTTATGAAGGGGTGGAGAAGGTGGTGCACTTGTTTCGTCGGCATGACCACCAAGGTCAACCAAAGCAGGAAAGACCGAATGAGAAGGAGCGAATTCGCTCAGCGGTGCTGGTGGACTTCATTCTCTCTGTTGAGATTATCATCATCGCGCTCAGTCAGGTCGTGGAGTCGGAATTGGCTGTTCAGATTGGTGTGGTGTCCATCATTGCTTTGTTGGCGACCGTTGGGGTTTACGGTTTGGTTGCCCTCATTGTGCGGATGGACGACGTGGGCATGTCACTGGCTGCAAAGGAAGGGGCTTGGATTCAATCGCTGGGCCGCGGTATGGTTCAGGCACTGCCCATTTTGATTCGCATCATTGGACATGTTGGCACTGCTGCATTGTTGCTTGTCGCCGGCGGCATATTCCATCATATTGATGCGGTCCATCAGGTCTTCCACGGTTGGCCAGGTTGGCTGGTGGACGCTCTCTTGGGCCTCTCTGTCGGTTCCATTGCGTTGGTGTTTGTCGAAGTGACAAAACGGCTCAGGCCCGCATAGAAGGGCATTAGCCCCGACCATTCAGAAGGCGTGAGAGAGTTGAAGGATGAACCTTCGCCCTTCAATTGGAGAATACACGCGAGAGGCGTCGAAGGCCTCTCCGAAGGGGTCTTCAATCCCCAAGAGGGGCATGGGTTGAGAGACGTTGCTGAGGTTTTTGACTCCAACTGTGGTGGTGAAGTTTCGACTGGGTTTGTCCTCTGACTGAACATGCCACGTGTGGGATGCAGTCAGGTGGACCATGTTGTAAGGAATGCTATAGTCTGCTTCGCCGGGATAGAGGGGCAGTTTCATAGGGCCAATGGCTTGACTGGTCAGGTCGATGGACCAATGGCCGGCCCCGTATCCGAGTGAAAGGTTGGCCATCCAGTTTGGGGAGAATTCCAGCGGGCGCGCCGTCTGTTGATTGTCTCCGGACCATGGTATTCCTTGGGTCTCCAATATTTCGGAACGTTGCCAGGTACATCCGGCCAGCGCTCGCCACCGTGAACCGCCGATCCATTGAAGGTCGAGCCCCACCCCACGACTCCATCCAGACCCCTCGATGTTGCGGTACAGAATGCTGTTGGGAAGGCTGTCATAGTCGGCGTAGATCCGATCCGTGAAGAAGGTGCCGAATGCCCGTGCCGAACATGTGATGGTGTGGTCCGAATTTCCGTTTTGCCAGTCCACACCCAACAGTCCATTCCAGCTGGATTCGGGAGCCAAACCACCTTCGGGTTGAAGCACGTCTCGTGAGCCGTCAAGTGCTGCGTGCTCTTCGGTAAAGAGGTGGACACGTCGGTATCCACGGCCGACATTCAATCTCACATCTAATATTGGAGAAGGTGCCCATTTTAGGTTCACACGAGGCGCCAGAATCAAACCTTGATCGGACGGGCGTTCCACCCGAAGACCATGAATCCACGTCCACTTCGGTTGGTGTTCCGAAGAGGTTCCGCTGTATTCTGCGAAAATGGCGGGCACCCAGACGTCCATGTCTGAATCCGCCGGGGTTTCATCGCGATAGTGGTCCCAAAGAAGGCTTGCCCCCAAGGAGAGGTGGTTTCGATCTCCCACGGACCACCCGCTGTGCAGTGCATCGACGTTGGTGGTCCATTCCTCTGCATTGAACTGAGCGGTGCCGTATGTGGATTGCTGCCGGTGATAAGCGGCTCCTCCTTGGAAGCGCAAGCCTTTTCCTTCATTCGGGGTGCAGCCCACAACGCCTTCCATTCGAAGAAGGTCGATTCGCTCACCGTAAAGGGTGTTGAGGCCGCGGTCGGACTCCCTGAAATCAAGCGCTCCGCCAAATCGTTTTTCGGAAAGTCCACGAAACATGGTGCGCCATTGTTTGCGATTGGTGAGGTGTCTTTTGCGCAGGGTTAAGACCCCCCTCTCGACTGTAGGAGCATCAGTAAAGCCGTCACCATTGTCGTCCAACCGTCTGGTGAACCGCTGGATGTCTGTGCCCAATTGCCATGGAGACTTTTCTGATCCAAAAGCGCTGTTTGCGGAAAAGAGAAGCCGGCCATGTGAGCCCAAAGTCATGCTTGCCCTTCCGCTTCCTGCGTTAACGGGTGCGAGGACGATGTTGATGACCCCGCCAACGGCTTGACTTCCAAAACGGGCGCTGGCTGGGCCTTGAATGACCTCAATTTGTTGGATCATGCCCAGTGGAATCCCATCGAGTGCATACGCAGAGGCCAGGCCCCCCAGGAGGGGCATGCCATCGAGAAGGACCAGTGAGTAAGCCCCTTCAAGACCGTTGATTTGGATGCTGTTGGTGCCACAAACTCCACATCCGACGGTTTCACGGACGCCATTGGTGAAGTCGATGGCTTCCGTTGCATCGTCAGCGGGAATGCGCCGCAATGCGCTACCAGACAGGATTCTTGTTCGGATGGGACTGTCTTTCAAGCGCAAAGGGGAGAGGCTGCCCACCACCGTTGCGCCGCCAAGGAGAACGGATTCTGGTTGGAGTTGAATGTCCAAATGCACGCCTTTTGTGCATCGGAATGCCGTGTCCATTGGCAAGTAGCCCATGGCCCTGACGGAAATGGAGACTGGACTTTCTCCCCGGGTGGTTTCCAATAGGAATGAGCCGTTGTCTCCAGTCATCCCAACGGGTGTACCGTCCGCAATCACAATCGCGCCTGGAATGGGCAGGCTCTCCGATTGGACTTGAATTGTGCATTGTCCCTGAGCCCCTCCGTGTGCAAGGAGGACCAACATCAGGGATAAGTTGACTCTGGAAAAGGAGGTCAAGGCGTGGCTCTCAATGACCGAGGGCCTCCTCAAGTTCATCGATGCTCATCTCAAAGTCGAAGGCATCGTAGATGAGGTAATAGTTGCTGGGGTCCACACAACGTGGGTGTGCAAGGACGGCAAAGTCGAGCCTTGTGGCTTCGAAGTCAAATGCCTTCATCACCATGCCGATTTGTTCAGCATTGAGGTATTGGCCTCTCAGTGGTGCTTTTGCCGTTTTTTAGTTTGCTGTCCTCGAAGCTTTTGGACTTGATGGCCGCGAGATAACGCTCGAAGTCAAGGCTGCCCATCGCCGATGGGCCAAATGCTGCAGGTTGTGGTCTTGACGTCGGTGGTGCAGTTGTTGCAGGTTGTGCTTGCATGTCGGGTTCCCAGTTGTCGTTTTGGAAACCTTCCTCGATGTCGTCGGCATCGATGGACATGTTCATGTTCATCTGTTCTCCGTCGGCATCGATGGACATGTTCATGTTCATCTGCTCTCCATCGGCACCGATGGACATGTTCATGTTGAT
>CACAUH010000094.1 GCA_902535565.1 uncultured Bacteroidota bacterium
CTGCAGGGTGAATTCTCCTTTCCAGTGCCGTCGGATGTCCGGGTCATAGACACCCAGATCTTGATGACGGGATATTGCGGAAATTGCTGAGACATTCGGGGAAGATGAAAATGAAATGGTTTGATGGGCTGTGGATGGCTTTGGCATCGCTGTCTTTGTGCGTGCCCAGCATCTTGTCTGGCCAAGACACAACACGGGTCTTGTTTCTCGGAAACAGCTACGTGTACGTCAATGAACTGCCAACAGTGCTGACCGAATTGGCGGAAAGTATGGGGCATGTGGTCTTGACCCAAAGCAACACTCCCGGTGGAGCCAGTCTTCAGGGACACTTGGGAAACTCAGACTCTCAAAGCCTCATTCAGCAAGGCAATTGGGATTTCGTGGTCTTGCAAGAGCAGAGTCAAAAGGCGTCCCTGCCCATTGAACAGGTGGAAATCGATTTCTATCCAGCCGTGGCGAGTTTGGTGGACCAGATTCACTTGCACAACAGCTGTGCCGTGCCGCTCCTATACATGACGTGGGGAAGGGAATTCGGAGACACGCAAAATTGCAGCTGGTGGCCACCGGTGTGCACTTACGAAGGGATGCAAGGTTTGATAACCGAGCGGTACCTCGAAGCCTGTGACAACAACTTTGCCGCTTGTGCACCGGTGGGTGTGGTGTGGGAAGACGTCATGTCCAGCACCAACATGAACCTGTACAATCAGGACAGTTCGCACCCGTCTCCGCGTGGGACTTACTTGGCTGCAAGCACCATGTTTGTTGCGATGTTTGGCGAGGACCCAGGCCTTTCATCTTACGCTGGGGGCATTAACCCAGCGCAGAGCCAGGCCCTCGATGCTGCAGTCTGGTCTGTCTGGGAGGATCAGCCTGAAGTGTGGCGTCAATCGCTGCTTTTCGACGCCAACTTTTCGGCTTCGCCATCCAATGGGGCCACCTTGGTGGGGGTGTCCACCAGCCCTTGGGTGGACAGCGTTTTGGTCGATGTCTTGGGAGATGAATACGTGTGGCAGGATGGCGATCAGGAGCTGTTAGATTTGGATGAAGATGTAACGGTCTCGATCACCGCCTACAGCAGCTGCGGTGGGCCAGTGGATTTCACTGAACTCCTTTTGGTTGAAGGGGCTTCTGGGTTCAGCGATTCGAGTCCGAAATGGTCTGTTTACCCCAACCCAGTTTACGGGGAGTTGAATGTTGATTTTCCCGGCTTAGATGGTCAGGTTCTGCTGCGGACCCTTCAGGGACAAACCGTTAGACGTGGGGTTCTGGACTCCGGGGCGATTCAATGGGCCTTGTCCGGATTGTCTTTCGGTCACTATGTGGTGGAGGTTCAAGGCGACAGTGGCCTGGTTTACAGGAAGCTGATCTTCGTTTCGGTCGGGCATTGAGTGGGGCTGTACCGGGGTTTCAAACCTGTCAAAGGGCCCATTTGGCCCAAGCGGGCAGGATGAAAAAAGCCCAGAAAATGGCCAGTGCTGCGGCAATCAGGTTACACACGAAACCGATGCGCACCATGTCGGCCATTCGGATTTTTCCGGACCCAAACACGATGGCATTGGGAGGGGTCGCCATGGGGAGCATAAAGGCGCAGCTGCTGACCAAGGTCAGGGGTACGACCGCCTGAAGCACGGGGATTCCCAGTTCCAAGGCGAAGGCGCCCGCAGCAGGCACCGCCACCACGGTGAGCGCGAGGTTGCTCATCAGTTCTGTGGCAAACAGTCCAAAGAGAATGAGGGCGGCGAGTGCGATAACGACAAACGAGCCTCCTGAATTTCCCATGCTGGACAGCACTGTGGCCAATTCATCCAGCACCCCGACATTTTTTAAAGTATCGGCCAAGGCAAGCCCCCCGCCGAACAGCAGGAGAATATCCCAGGGGAGTTGTTTGCCATCGGACCAGTTCATCAATGGAGGCGAGGGGGCTTTATTGTTGCCGCGGCCTTCCGATGGGATCAGAAACAAAGAGAGGCCTGCGGCCATGGCGATGGCTGTGTCATCTAAGGGCAGGCCAGTCAGGGAGACGAGAAGGCGCCGGCCCATCCAGAGCAATGCCAACGTGAGAAAAACCAGGCCGACCCGCCGTTCTGCAGAGGTGACCGCACCCAGCGCATTCCATTCAGACTCGATGGTGTCTAGGCGTTGGTTTTGGTCTGCGTCGATGTTTTTGCTTTGACTGTCTCTTTGCGCTTTTCGCAGGGTTTGACAAAGGACCATGAAGACGGCCACCACCAAGATGCAGGCAAATGGCAGGGCCATGGCCATCCATTCCAAAAAGGGGAGGGTGAGTTCGAACTGCTGCTCCACCAGCCCGGCCATGGCGGTATTGGGCGGTGTTCCCACCAAGGTTGCTGTGCCTCCGATGTTGGCGGCGTATGCCGTGCCGAGAAGCAATGCGGCGGTGCCCATTCGTCCCAGCTGGGGCATTTGCGTTGCAATCGACAAGGCGATGGGCAGCATCATCAGGGTGGTGGCCGTATTGGACAGCCACATGCTGAGCAGGAAGGTGGCGAGCATGAAGCCGCCGAGTATTCGGGTGGGGCTGATCCCCGATCGAAGCAGGATTCCCAGTGCAATTCTGCGGTGGAGGTTCCATTTTTCCATGGCGATGGCCACCAGAAATCCGCCCATGAACAAGAAGACGTATTTGGAGCCGTAATGCGCACTCACGTCGCCGACTTTGGCGAGACCAAACGTCGGGACCAGTATCACGGGGAGCAGGGATGCGACTGCGATGGGCACGCATTCCAATACCCACCAGAGGATCACCCAAGACGCCATGGCACAGGCCGTGGAAATTTGTTCGGGCCACCATCCGCATTGTCCCATCGTCCAAATGGCGAGGAATGAGACCGGTCCTGAAGCCAGCCGCCAAGTTGAGGAGGCCGCTGAGGTCCGTGAATCGTTCGCTGGTGCATTCGAGCTCATGTTGCGCAAGGTATTTATCGCGCCATCAACTGCACGGTGGGCAAGTTGGAGAAGTCGATAAATTCAAATGTTTTTATGGGTTCGAGTAGTAATTTCCAACCCTACGAGGTCATGATGCCATGAGGAATTTTCGAATCGTTGAAGTGTGGCTTCTGGCCGTCTGTTTGGTGTTGGTTTCTGGGTCGTGTTGGTCACAATCCGTTCAGGGCTACGAGCGGGGTGAGGGGTTCATTTTTAAAAACGACAGCTCCGGATACGGCTTTCAGTTGCGCGGGTTTGCTCAGTTTTCATCGGAATTCAGGCATTTTGATGGCACGGACGAGTGGGCCACGCGCTACCGAGCCCGTCGCATCCGAATTCGCATGGTGGGCAATCTGCCTCTGTCCAAAATTCGATACCGCCTTCAAGTTGAATTGGCCCGGCCAGGAGGGGAAGGGGACGACGCCCAGTCCAGGTTGATGGACGCATGGATTGCGTACCGTCCTTCTAACCGTTTTGCTCTCACCTTTGGTCAGCGCGCATCGCTGAGCGACAATATGGAGCTCCGTATGGGGTCCCACACCCTTCAGTTGCCCGAGAGAAGTCGAGTCACCTCCGCATTTGGAACCATCCGCGAATTTGGGGTGTTTTTCGAAGGCCGAATTCGGGCTGGACGCAAGGGCTGGATTAAGCTTGGTGCCTCTTGTGTGACTGGCGATGGTTCGATTCCCATGCCGCGAATGAACCGAGGCGGATTGAAAACGGAAGGCCGTTTGGCTTGGCTGCCTTTGGGGCTGTTTAGGAGTTTCGGTGAGTTCAGACAGGCTGACCTT
>CACAUH010000095.1 GCA_902535565.1 uncultured Bacteroidota bacterium
CCTGTCGTGCTGTTGAGCCGCTCTCAGAACTATTTTGACCCTGTGGACGCTTCGCTTCTCAGCACCTTGTACGAAGGCGGTGGCGAGGTTCGCATCACGGTGGACGAGGAGACCATAGACCTGGTGGAGGTCTGTGCAGCGGAGCTGGAAGAAACGGAGTTGCTCATAGCATCTGAGTTGCTCGGCATTCCCATTGATGTGTTGATGCTGAGCAACGTCTGCGCGTATACGTCATTCGGTCTTGTTGGAGAAATAGGCAAAACCTATGCTTTGGAAGCAGTGCTCGACGGTGACACGGCTGAATCCATATCCAAATTGAACCCGCCCGTTCCCCTAGATAGCCTGTGGTTTGAAGTTCCGGGAACATTGGACTCACTTGGGTTCATCCACGCCTTCTTTGACGATCCCGATTCATTGGGCAACGCGTACCGTTGGTCTGCCGGCAGACAAGGCGTGGACCCGGGCTTGTTGTATCCAACACCATCGACTTCGGAAGACGCGTTGTTCAATGGCCTGTTGTTCGAATTCAATGTTTTTAGACCAATCACAGAAGATGACTTCTCGGATGACGCCGACCCCAATGAAATTGGCTTCTATCGATGGGGGGACACGGTGACGGTCCGCTGGGACCACATCGATCGCGGCGCATTTGAAGCCATTCGAAGCATGGAAGAGCAAATTCAGTCACAAGGCAATCCGTTTGCCAATCCGTCTGATGTGGCCACCAACATCACCGGAGGATTGGGATTGTGGGTGGCCTATTCCCCGTTTATCGATACGGTGGTCTGCGTTCCTTGATTTGGTGACATTACCTTTCCCGACCATGACGTCCATTTGTCATTTGCTTTCCGTCATTGCCTTAATGGCGGCTCCGCTCTGCCTTTTGCAAGCCCAAATTGTCGAGCATGTGGTCTTGTACAGGGATGCTGCGGTTGTGACCTGGAAAGCGGAAGGGCCCAAGGGAAGTCAAGCGCTGGCGCGAACCCTGTATCCGGTTGGAGAGCGTCAGGCGCATGTCATGCCTTCCCGCGCCGATGCTTCGCTCGGGGTGGTGGTTGTTCGCAAAATGGAATGGTCGGCAGAGGATCCCAGTCGACGAAAGGCTGCTGCCGATCGGGCGGATGAGTTGCGTTTGGATGCAGCATTGAAACAGGCCCAACTGGATATCATCGAAGAGGATTTGTCCCTCTTGCGCGCCAATCGAGGCATCGGCGGCACTGCAGAGAGTCTCTTGGCAGAAGACCTCGAGGAAATGGCAGATTGGATGCACGATGCGTTCAGAGAGGCCTTGTACCGTCGGGCAGAGTTGCACGAAGAGCGCATGATTCTGAATCAATCGCACCAAGAGGCCTTGGGCGATTGGGAAGCCTTGGCACCGGAAGAAGCGTACGAATGGAGAGCGCAGATTCCTGAGGATGCTGTGGGAGCCATTCGGACCCAAGTGGTGGAAACGCAAGGTGCAGGATGGGACCCCGTGGATCAATTGGTATTGAATCAAGATGGGACGCCTTCCACCTGGTTTCAAAGAATCTGTTACCGTTTGTCGGTTCCCTATGCTGGTCAGGCATCGGTGGTCTTTGTAGATGAGTGGTGGTCTGATCATCTCGTTAACAGCGCTTCCTTGCCCGGCATCACTGTGCCCTTCGCGGGAGGTAAAATGAGGGAGAAGGGGGTCGAAAAGTCCTCCACACAAACCCAAGCTCCTGATCGGGTGGGAAGGCGATCGCGATATGCCTTGGATACCATGATCGATGTCGGTATTCGGAATGGGGGCACTGTCACAGTGGGCAAGTGGGATGGCAGTTTCACCCGAAATGCAGTCAGTGAACCCCGGGTTGCCGAGGTGGTGGACGCTTGGCATTCGATGTCTTCAGCGGGCAAATCCATTGTGCATTCCAATCAGGTGCAGGTGGTGCTGGATGGCACTCCCCTTGGTCCCCGAAGTGTTGTCCATGAGGGCGATAGCCTAACGGTCATCACCGGCACAGATGACGACTGGGCCGTATCTCGAACTGAAGAGGCGGCATTGTGCACCCGTTCTAACCTCGGCAACCGAATTCGACATCACCGGGCGTATTCTATTCATGTGACCAATGGGAGCGACCATGACGGAAGGGTTCACATTGTGGAGTCGCTTCCCCGTTCGCGGCAGTTGGAAATCGAATTGAACCCGGACAACTTGGATGGGGGGAGCATCAATGCGGTCTCGGAAACCCTTCATTGGTCCGTTGAACTTAAATCTGGGGAGAGCAGGACCCTTCGTTTCTCCTACGATGTGGAACACGAACGGGATGTCCGCGTGGCGGGGTACCACTGATCTTATTGGCCTTTGTCGACAGGTCGCATCAGTGATTTGGCCACCTTTTGGGATGCACCCGCTGTGCCGAGCGCCGCGATGAGCGCGCGCTGACTCTCTTGCTGAAGGCGCTTGCCTTCCGACGTCATGATGTTGTCCAAGGCCTCGACGAGGATGCGGGGTGTGCAGCGCCCTTGAATCCGCTCAGGCACTGCTTCCCGATTGAGGATGAGGTTGACCAGGCTGATGAACTTCACTTGGCTGAATGCCTTGGCAATTGCGTAGGTCAGGCCACTGGTTCGATACGCTACAACTTGAGGTAGACCGAAAAGCGCGGCTTCCAAAGTGGCTGTTCCGCTGGTGATTAATCCGGCATCTGCGTGCCGAAAAAGCGCCTTGGTTTGGCCAAAGACAACGGGACAGTCGACACCGTAGTCTTCTGCTGATCGACCAGGCGCTCCAGCCACGATAGGGACCATTTCGGGTCTCATGGCTGCGGCGCGGAGGAAGACCGGAAGCATCCTTCGGATTTCTTGTGGTCTTGATCCAGGAAGCAACGCGAGAAGTTTTGCATCAGGGGCAAGTCCGTGCTCTGATTTCCAAGCGGCGGAGTCCTCTTCTGTCGGCGGGGACGGGGCGGCAGCTTCCAACAGCGGATGTCCGACAAATTTCACGTTGAGCTTGAGCCCTTCGTACGACTCTATTTCGAATGGAAGGATGACGCTAAGTCGATCCAGGTCCCTCTCCATGGCATGGATTCGACGCCGTTTCCATGCCCACACTTGGGGACCGATGTACATGTCAACAGCAAAACCTTGGCCCTTGGCCCACCGTGCCATTCGAAGGTTAAATCCCGGGTAGTCAACAATCAGGATTCGGTCTGGGCGGAAGGCCAAGATATCGGCTTGGACCCGGGCAAAGAGCCTGCGGATAAAGCCCAACTTGGAGACCACTTCAGCAAATCCCATGATGGCCGTATTGGCTACGTTTTCTACCAAGACCACACCTTCCAATTCCATGGCGCTTCCGCCCATGCCTCGGAACTGGACGTCGGGCCATTGCTGTCGGATGCAGGCAACCACGCGCGCCGCATGGGTATCTCCAGAGGGCTCTCCCGACAGGATGTACAGGCGTTGGGGGTGACGGTGGGCGCTGAGTTCTGTCACGAGGTGCCCATTTGGAGCCAGACAATCGACATGACCAAGGCAATCATCACGAAGAGGGTGCCCTTGGCAAATTGGTCCATTCCGCGGCGATAGGCCAGGTGAAATGCCGGCACGATGC
>CACAUH010000096.1 GCA_902535565.1 uncultured Bacteroidota bacterium
AAGTGGGTCGATGCCCCAAGTGCGCCATGCCGTTCCAAGTGGTTTTCTCTTGTGCGTCTGCTTTTTGGACGCGGACTGCATACACTCCTGCTCCAGGGGTCAGTTGAAGTGCGTCGATTGGAAGCATGTTGGCGGTGGGAAAGCCCAGCTTTCGGCCCCTTCCGTCTCCGTGAATGACCCTGCCAGTCCAAGCATAGGGCCGTCCCAGCAACAGCCTTGCCCCTGTGCAATCGCCCTCCAGCAGGCGCTGTCGAATCTTGGTGCTGGACACGGTGAGTTCATCTTCGATGTGGGCAGGGATGTGGAGGACATCGAAGCCATAGGCCTCTCCGCAATCTCGAAGCAGTTCGATGTCGCCCTCTCTGCCTGCGCCGAAGCGGTGGTCATGGCCCACCACCACTGAGGTGCTGCCGAGGCCATCGACGAGCACGTTTCGGACGAAATCCGTGGGCTTGAGGCGGCTAAACTCTCTATCAAAAGGTTGGATAACCAGATGGTCAAGTCCAGTCTTGGCAAGCGATTGGATTCGTTGGTCCAGGGTTTGAAGCAGCTTGAGTCCGCTGTCTTCGCCAAACAAGACCTGGCGGGGATGCGGGTCGAAGGTGAGCACGACGGATTCCGCATTTTCTGCAGCTGCTTTTTGGACCATCCAGTCGAGCAGCGCCCTGTGGCCGAGATGCACGCCATCGAACGTGCCGGTGGTGACCATGCGTCGAGTGCCTTTCGGGAAATGGGGAAGACCGCGGTGAACGTTCACTGGGTCAAAGGTAGAGAGCGCTTTGGAGGCGTTTGCGAAACGGATGCGGGACGCAAGTTCATGGCCGTGGAAAACTCACTCGCGCAGGTCTGTTCACTTCAGGGTGAACGGGAGGATGTTTTGAACTAATTTTGCGCTCAAATTAGGACCGTCTTTGGTCCAAATACACGCGTCAACTTTCGCTGCAATGAGCCAGAACGTCGGTTCCATCCAACAAGTCATCGGTCCAGTCGTGGACATCAGTTTCCCAGCCGAGATGGCCCTCCCTAAGATTTTGGAAGCCCTTGAGGTGGACAGGGAAGGACAGCCCCCACTCGTTATGGAGTGTCAGAAGCACATTGGCGAGGACACAGTCCGAGCGATTGCAATGGATGCAACAGAGGGTTTGCGCAGGGGCATGGCTGTTCGTGCGATGGGCCGCGCCATGAGCATGCCCACAGGAGAAGCCATCAAGGGGCGCCTCTTCAATGTGACAGGCGATGCCATCGATGGCATTGATGGAGGTAAGGTCGAAACCGCAGGTCCACGTGAGATTCACCAGTCTGCGCCAAAGTTTGACGAGCTCAGCACCTCAACAGAAATTCTGTTTACTGGCATCAAGGTGATTGATTTGATTGAGCCTTACGCGAAAGGTGGAAAAATTGGTCTTTTCGGTGGAGCTGGTGTGGGCAAGACGGTTCTCATCATGGAGCTGATCAACAACATTGCCAAAGGGCACGATGGACTGTCCGTTTTTGCTGGCGTGGGTGAGCGCACCCGTGAAGGAAATGACCTGCTCCGCGAGATGATTGAGTCCGGTGTTATCAAGTATGGTGAGGCCTTTGAGAAGAGCATGGAAGAAGGGGGTTGGGACTTGTCTAAGGTGGACATGGAAGAGCTGGCCAAGAGCCAAGCCACCTTGGTGTTCGGTCAGATGAATGAGCCTCCAGGGGCACGCGCCCGGGTGGCGTTGAGCGGCCTCTCTGTTGCCGAGTATTTCCGTGATGGAGGTGGTGAAGGAGCGGGACGCGACATTTTGTTCTTCATTGACAACATCTTCCGTTTCACCCAAGCCGGTTCGGAGGTGTCTGCGCTTTTGGGGCGGATGCCCTCTGCTGTGGGATACCAGCCTACCCTGGCCACTGAGATGGGGGCGATGCAGGAGCGCATTACTTCGACCAAAAAGGGCTCGATTACCTCTGTTCAGGCGGTCTACGTCCCTGCGGATGACCTGACCGACCCAGCGCCTGCGACGACGTTTGCGCACTTGGATGCTACAACGGTATTGTCCCGGAAGATTGCGTCCTTGGGCATATATCCCGCTGTCGACCCGTTGGATTCCACTTCGAGAATCTTGACTCCTGAGGTGGTGGGCGACGAGCACTACCGCACTGCTGAGCGCGTGAAGGAGACCCTCCAGCGCTATGTGGAGTTGCAGGACATTATTGCCATTCTCGGAATGGACGAATTGAGTGAGGAAGACAAGCAAATCGTCCACCGTGCGCGACGCGTACAGCGTTTCTTGTCCCAGCCATTCCATGTGGCTGAGCAGTTCACTGGCATCCCCGGTGTGTTGGTGTCTATCGAGGACACCATCAAGGGTTTCAACATGATTCTCGACGGCGAACTCGACCAGTACCCAGAGGCGGCCTTCAACTTGAAGGGCAACATCGATGAGGTCATTGAGGCTGGTGAGAAGATGCTCGCTGAAAGCGCTGCTTGATGAAGGTCGAAATCCTCACTCCCGACGCAGTCCTCTTTGAAGGGGAGGCCCGACACGTGTTCCTTCCGGGTTCAGATGGGGCGTTGGGTGTGCTTTCCAATCATGCCGCCATGATCACCACCCTTGCGAAAGGAACGGTGAAGGTGGACACCAGCGAGGGTGAGAAGGCATTTGATTTAAATGGGGGAACAGTTGAGGTCTTGGACAACAAGGTCCTCATTCTGGCCAGCTGATTATTCGTGGTGATATGGCTCTCCGCGCAGGATGGTCTGCGCGCGATAGAGCTGTTCCACTGCCAGAAGTCGAATCATTTGATGGCTGAAGGTCAAAGAACTCAGGGAGAGTTTTTCGGATGCTTTGGCCTTGACTTCTGGAGCGAATCCGTATGCGCCGCCGACAACAAGGGCAAGGTGTCGAATGCCCCGGTGGTGCCGGTCTTCAATCCATTTTGCCAACTCCATGCTTGTCGGTTGTTGTCCCCGTTCGTCGAGGAGCACCACATGGTCCACGTCCTCGAGTGCTTTGAGGAGCACTGGAGCTTCCGCTGCCTTGATTTGTTCATGGGTAATGCGGGCGTTTCGAATTTTTACATCTGGAAGTTCCAAGTAGCGGAATGGGGCGTAGCGGGCGAGGCGGTTGACGTACCCGTTGATGCCTTCACGCAACCAAGGTGTGGTGGTTTTCCCGATGACGATGAGCGAAATTCGCATGTCCGAAGGTCCGTCGAATTAACTTGCCATCTATGACGGATTTACGACCGTTGGACACCGATGCATTTTGGTCCTTGCCTGAGCCCATGCGTGAGGCCATAAAAGCGGCTTGGCAGGAGGATGTGGGCCCAGGAGACATTACCTCAGAGGCTTGTGTTCCATCCGGTGCGACGGAGGCGGCTGGATTTCTGGTTAAGGGTGAAGGAATCTTGGCGGGCCTTGCTGTGGCGCAAGCGGTGTATGCATTTGGCGCGCCCGGGGTTCAATTCGAAGCATTGGCCCAGGATGGAAACCGCGTGCCTCCCGGTACGGTGGTGGCCCGTGTTGAAGGGCCTGCCGCTCAAATTTTGACTGCAGAAAGGCTCGCCTTGAAT
>CACAUH010000097.1 GCA_902535565.1 uncultured Bacteroidota bacterium
AACGCAAAACGCCTTGGGTTCTCCATCACGGAAGTCCCGATCACGTTCGTTGACCGAGAACTGGGAACCTCCAAGATGAGCCTGAGCATATTCCGAGAAGCCTTCTGGGGTGTGCTGCAAATGCGCCGGTTTAACATCGAACCCAACACCTCATCAGACGCATGACCCACCTTTTCTGCGGCGCAACGCTAATCCACGAGGGCAAAATCGAGAAAGCCGACATGCTCGTCAATGGCGACCAAATCCAAGCGGTCGGGCCCAACTTAGAACACCACGCAGACCCAATCATAGCGACAGCAGCGCAAAAAGCCAATCGACACGACTGCGAAGGGCTTCACCTCCTTCCCGGTCTCATCGACGACCAGGTGCACTTCCGTGAGCCCGGGTTGACCCACAAGGCCGAAATCGCCACAGAATCCCGTGCCGCAGTGGCCGGGGGCATCACCTCCTTCATGGAGATGCCCAACACGGTTCCACAGGCGCTAACCCAAGGGTTGCTCCAAGACAAGTACGACCGCGCCGCTGAAGTCAGCCCAGCCAACTACAGCTTCTTTATGGGGGCCTCCAATGGGAACCTCGCTGAGGTGCTCAAAACCGACCCAAAACGGGTGTGTGGCGTCAAGGTCTTCATGGGCAGCTCTACCGGTGACATGCTCGTCGACGACGCGCTTGTATTGGAGGGCATTTTCAAAGAATGCCCCATGCTCATCGCCACCCACTGCGAGGACGAGGCAACCATCAGAGCAAACGCCTCGGCCGCAAAGGCAGAGTTTGGCGATGACGTGCCCATCAGCCATCATCCTCTGATCCGCAGTGCCGAAGCCTGCTACCGAAGCTCATCACGGGCAGTAGAACTGGCCACCCAAACCGGCGCTCGACTGCACGTACTCCACATCTCCACTGCGCGCGAACTCGGCCTCTTTGATGGTGACAAGCCCCTTTCCGAAAAACGCATCACAGCAGAGGCGTGCACACACCATGTGTGGTTCACTGACGCCGACTATGCAACACGACAAACACGAATCAAATGGAACCCCGCGGTGAAAACAGCCGATGACCGGGCCGCCATCCGGGCCGCATTGAAGCCAGGCGGTGCAATCGACGTTCTCGCCACCGATCACGCCCCACACACCATTGCAGAAAAAGCCAACCATTATTGGAAGGCCCCTTCAGGTGGTCCGCTCGTCCAACATGCGCTGGTGGCACTCTATGAAGGGGTGGCCCAAGGTTGGCTTGAACTGACCGACATCCCCCGCTTGACCGCCCATCGGGTGGCCGAACTCTTTGACATTCCCGACAGGGGATACCTCCGCGCAGGCTTCGCCGCCGACTTCGTCCTGGTAAACCCAAATTCCCCATGGACCATTACTGAGTCCGGCATCCTCAGCAAATGTGGATGGTCGCCCTTCACAGGCGACCGATTTTCTGCAAGGGTGGCCGAAACTTGGGTCAACGGAATCCAAGTATGGGACGGCGAAAACATCGTAGAGCCCGCCGACGGCATTGCCCACGCTGGCCGCAGACTGACATTCTCCCGATGATCACATTGCGCCTGCCCTTGATTTTGGCCCTCGTCGCCCTCACAACAGGTTGCGACCCAAGGCATGCACAAGACATTCCGCCCATTCCTGATGATTTCATTGAACGGGGGCAATTCGTCGAAATTCACGCCCAGCTCCAATTGCTGGAAGCTGCCCACAGACAGCATATGCTCAAAGGCGATCGCGACCGTGCCCGATCGCGATACCGCGCCAGCATTCTCAAACAAGCGGGCGCGACAGATTCGGCCTTCAATGCCACATACAATTGGTGGTACAGCCAACCCGAAGCCCTGCCAGCCCTTCTCGAAGAAATTCAATTGCAGCTGGACTCCCTCGCACTGAAAAGCCGTCCATCAAACTAATCACCCATGCCCCTTGCCATGCTCTGACGAATCACATCTCGAATGGGGGTGAATTCATGCCCTGGCAAAACACCAAAAAGCTTGGCGGTGTCATAACGATGGGTCACCAAAGTGTTGTTCGCAAGGTCGCGCGTGAGAATGGGCGCGGTGCCAGTAATCAACGACCATAATGCTGCTGAGCGCCATGCCAAACTCAGCATCCAGCCCTTTAGCGGACGCGTCGGTGCAGCCACACCCGCTTCATTGGCCACCCACGTCATCACATCCCGGTGACTGACATCCTCGGCTGACACAATAAAACGCTCTCCCAGAATGCCCTCTAGACCGGAGTCAGCTGCAACATTCAATGCTTCGCAGACCTCAATCAAATCGGTCACACCGACAAATCCACCACCTCCAACCGGATAGTGCATCCGGCCCTGAGCCGCTCTGCGATAGACCATTCCCGAGCTCTCCCCATAACGGGCGTCGCCCAAAATCACAGTTGGGTTCACCACAATCGCCTCAAGGCCTTCTGCCACGCCGCGCCAAACCTCCATTTCCGCAGCATGCTTACTCACACCATAAGGCGAGGCCCCCGCCCCTTCTGACCAGTCCGCCGTCTCCACCACCGGCAACAAGTGACCGGTGTCCGGGTCCTTTGCACTCCGGCCCAATGCGGACACTGAAGAGATATGAAAGAACCGGCGAACACCGGCTACCAGCGCTGCGTTGACCACATTGGCCGTACCCACAACATTCACAGCCTTTAATGCCCCCTCGTCCCCTGGCTGAAAACTAACCCGGCCCGCGGCATGAAACACCCGAACGCACCCCTCCATGGCCGCTTCAAGTCCCCCCACATCCGACAAGTCCGCCTGTCGCCATTGAAGGGAGTCCCACGCAGAATCAAATTCAGCCCCCAAGCGCTCGCGCAAAACACCCTCAACACGCCCTATATCGCTGCCTTTTCGGTGCAAGGCCACGGTGGGCCATCCACGCTTCAACCGAAAGGCAAGACGCTCCATCCCGACCAAACCTGTTGCGCCTGTCACCAGTTCCTTTAAAGGGCCATGTACCTGACTCGGTTCAGACATTGCCGCCGAAGGTAACTTTCACCTTTCAGCGCCGCCGAGTGGAAGCCACAGAACACATACAACGCATCCTACAACGACTCCCGGACAGCCCGGGGGTCTACCAGCACTTTGACCGCGACGGCAAACTGCTTTACATCGGCAAGGCGAAAAACCTGAAAAAACGGGTCTCGAGCTACTTCAACAAGAAGACATTCGAAAACCGAAAAACCCAGATACTCGTTCAAAAGATCGCAGACGTTCAGTTCATTGTCGTCCCCACAGAAGTGGACGCCCTTCTTCTGGAAAACAGCCTGATCAAAGAGCACCAACCCCGGTACAACATCGAACTCAAAGACGACAAGACCTACCCGTCCATCGTCATCAAAAAAGAAGCCTTTCCCAGGATATACGCCACGCGAAACCTCATCCAAGACGGAAGTGAATACTTCGGCCCCTTTACAAGTGTGAAAACAATGAACACCGTGCTGGCACTGTGCAAGTCCCTCTATCCATTGATGTGCAACTCGTGCCGCTCACTCTCCATCAAGCAAACCAAA
>CACAUH010000098.1 GCA_902535565.1 uncultured Bacteroidota bacterium
CTATGCAGACCAGACCCATATTCGGAAAAACAACATCTACCTCCGTTCGGCCTTGCCCGATGTGGTGACCCTGAGTCAACGTTTTAGGCAGAGGGGGTACGAGGCTGTGCGCATCGGTAAGATTTTTCACTACGATAACCCGGGCACGATTGGAACTTCGGGCGTTGATGACCGTCATTCTTGGGATCGAACCATTAACCCTTATGGCCGGGATAAGCGAGAGGAATACCGGATCCACACCTTGAAGCCGCGCCGGTATGGCGGCGTATTGAGTTGGCTCGCCATGGAGGGGGAGGATGAGGAGCAAACTGATGGAGTCGGGGCGACGGAAGCCTGTGAGGCATTGGATGCCTTTGCCAAGAGTGGGGACCCTTTCTTTTTGGCTTTGGGTTTCTATAGACCCCACGTGCCATTTGCTGCACCAGCCAAGTATTTCGATGTATTGGACCGGGAGGCGATGGTGGTCCCCCCAGCCCATGACGACCTCTTGCCTTCTTTGCCCAAACCGGCCCAAAGGTCGATTCGCTCGATGAAGGTGCAGATTGGACTCTCCGAGGACGTGTCTCAGGAGATTATTGAGGCATACAGGGCCACTGTGTCTTTTGTCGATGCCCAGTTGGGCCGGGTGCTTGACAAGCTGGAATCATCTGGTCTTGCTCAGAATACATTGGTTGTTTTTTTCTCTGATCACGGATTTCACCTCGGGGAGCACGGGCATTGGCAGAAGCAAACCTTATTTGAACCTTCAACACGGGTGCCTCTGATTATACGCGCACCGTCTTCTGTATCCAATTCAGGGGCGAATGCGGCGCCTGTGGAACTGGTAGACTTGTATCCCACGGTTGCGGATTTTGCGGGTGTGGAGGTTCCTGAATATGTGAGGGGAATGAGCCTCCGCGGTTTGATGGAACAGGAGGTGGACACGGTTCGAGGCAGTGCTTTGACTGTGTGGAGAAAGGGAAAGAGCATCGCGACAGGACGATACCGCTATACGGAGTGGGGGGAGGAAGGAGAACTGGGTCAAGAGCTGTACGATCACCAGTCTGACCCGAAAGAGCTGGTTAATCTGGCCGACGCCGAAGACAAGGTTCAACTCAAGGATTCTTTGGAGGCTGTCCTGGCTCGGCGGTGGCGGGCCGCTTCGGTTGTACCTGAAGGGATAGGCAGGCAGATTACAAACCCGCCAGTGGCCGAAAAGACGCCCCACATTACCCGCGGGGACCTCTATCACATCGACGGCTCTGTCGAAAAATTGCGTTTGGACCAATGAAGCATCTCGTGCACGTTTTTCTTTCGATTCCGCCGCTTTTCCTTGTTGGTGGTTGCGGGGATTCAGTGGTTTCGCAGGGATCATTCGAGGTCCCCAACTTCTTGGTGGTGCTGGTGGATGATCAGGGGTGGAATGGAACATCGGTGGAGATGGTGCCCGGTGATCTCCAATCGCGCAGCGACTATCATGAAACGCCCAACCTCGAGCGCCTTGCCAGCGAGGGGATGCGGTTTTCCGACGCCTATTCGGCGGCTCCGGTCTGCGCGCCATCGCGCTACGGGATTCAGTTTGCCAAGACGCCGGCCAGGTTGTCCCTCATTCGGGTGGGCATGAATTCGGATCACATTGATCACGAGCAAGGTTGGACCCTTCCTCGTGCCCTGAAGGCGGTGGATTCGTCTTATGTGGCCGGACACTTTGGAAAGTGGGGTATGGGGGCCACACCAGAGACATTTGGGTATGACGCGAGCGATGGGCCAACACAAAATCGGGAAGGGGGGTTTGTCAACAACCGTACCCAGTGGGACCCCGTGGTCAAGGAAGACCCGAAACGAATTGGAGAGCTCACCGAAAAGGCATTGGCTTTCATGAGGGAGCAAGTCAAGGCGGATCGGCCTTTTTACCTGCAGGTCTCCCATTGGGCGGTGCATGCAAACTTGGAAGCGACGGGAGGCCGGTTGGCGAAATACGAGGCAAAGCCGAGGGGAGCGCAGCAGGTGAACCCGGGCTTTGCAGCGATGAGTGAGGACCTCGATGCCGGTCTGGGTCTGTTGTTGGACGAATTGGACACCTTGGGCATTGCTGGAAACACCTATGTGGTCTACATGTCAGACAATGGCTGTGTGCCCAATATTCCAGGAGCCAAGAAATACGAGCGCAGCTACAACCACCCGCTTCAGCGCGGCAAATGGGACGCTTTGGAGGGGGGCATTCGGGTGCCACTCTTGGTTCGCGGCCCAGATGTAGTAGCCGGCTCGCACACTTCGGTTCCCGTTTGTGGGGTCGACCTGTTGCCGACTTTTCTTGGGCTGACGGGGGCTGAAGAAGTGCCAATGCTTGACAGCATTGATGGGGGGTCTTTTGCTTCTGTTCTCACCGCGCAGGCGGGTGCTGTAGACCGACCTGTTGACGGGTTGTTTTTCCATGTTCCCTACCGAAACGGGATTGCATTGAAGCGGCCGCATTCGGCCGTTCGGCAAGGTGATTTCAAATTGGTTTTCTTTCAGGACGACGGCGAGACCCATTTGTACAATGTGGCAGAAGACCGAGGCGAGCAGGTGGATTTGTTGACGGTCATGCCGGCCAAGGTGGATTCCTTGCGGACAGTCCTGCTTGACTACTTGTCCGAGGTCAAGGCTCCCCGGTGGCAAGAGGGAATCACATGGAAGAACAAACCCTTGGCCGAATTCAATTCTCACCATTGATGCGGCGCGAAAGGACCATCTTCATAGTGTTGGCGTGTGCAACGGTGACCTTGGTCGGGTGTCTCGAGCGCGAGGCCCAAGGGGCAAATGTGGAGGGGGCTTTGGAAAATGGCATGGTGTACGTTCCTGGTGGTACATTTTGGATGGGGGCTCTAAATGACCCATTGTCCCTTCCCAGAGAACATCCGGCGCACCCTGTTTCGGTTGGTCCTTTTTGGATGGACGCACACGAAGTCACCAACGCCCAGTTTGAGGATTTTGTGAAGTCAACGGGTTATGTAACGGTTGCTGAGCAGCCCCTCGATTTGGAAGCGCTCAAGGCGGGACTTCCGTCGGGGTCGACCTTGGAAGATTTGGACCCAGCCCCAGGTTCGATGGTTTTCTCACCTCCGGCGCGAGAGGTGGGGTTGTCTGATGTTTTTGCGTGGTGGGATTGGCTGCACGGCGCAAACTGGCGTCACCCATTTGGACCAGAAAGCAGCCTGGCCAATCTTGAAGACCATCCCGTGGTGCATGTCTGTTATTGGGATGCCCTTGCCTATGCGGAATGGTGTGGTAAGCGCCTTCCAACCGAAGCGGAATGGGAGTGGGCTGCGCGTGGTGGGTTGGAGTCCAAGCGCTTCCCTTGGGGTGACATGGCCATTGATGACGGGCCTGTGCGTTGCAACACTTGGTCGGGGCGTTTCCCGATCGAAAATACCTTGCGCGACGGCCATTATGGGACGGCGCCGACGGGGCTGTTTCCACCCAACGGATATGGTCTTTTTGACATGGCGGGCAACGTCTGGGAAATCTGTTCGGATTGGTAC
>CACAUH010000099.1 GCA_902535565.1 uncultured Bacteroidota bacterium
TCTGATGGCTATAGGTATCGACACAAAGAAGGTGCTGGCGGCACGGTCCAAGCTCAACAAGGCAATCCGGAAAGCACTCCAGGAGGACCAGCCGCAGCGGAGCGAAGGCCGCTACAGACAATTCATGAAGCAGGACAGCACAGGAGCATGGGTTGCCGATTGGGACAAGTGGAACACGGGGTTAAGTGCGCATCTAGGGCGATACGTCAAGCTCACAGAGCTGGAGCTGCGCGATGACGAGCAGGAACTGCATGATAAGCTCATAAAACTGGGTGAATCCATTGAGCGCACAGAAGAGCCAAGCGAGCTGCGCAAGCTCTTCGCGGTGCTTGACGTGGTGGAGCCACGGGTTAAGGAATACATCCACGCCAAAACAGGGAAAGCATGACGGCAGGACAAGTGAACACAAAGCAAGAGCGGCATATACCGCAGGAAGTGTACAGCTGCCTTCCCATGATTCTGCAAGACGGCTGCAGTTGCTTCAATAACGCTGCGGATATGGAGGCCTTTTTGATTGCTTCCCTGCCGGTATTGTCCAGGATACTGCCGGACTGCAGTGTTGTCCTGGAGGACAAGGACCACCGCCTTGCGTTGATGTCCTACATCTACGGAGGCAGCGGAATGGGAAAGAGCGCAGCGGAGAATGCAACGCGGATGTTGAATCACCTGGAGGACAGGGAGCGACACAACAACGAACAGAACGAAAAGCAGTACCGCAAGGCATGCGCGGAAGACAGCGAGACGGCAGGAGACCCACCGCAGCTTGTGGACATGGTTCTGCCCCTGCGCACAACGCCCAGCACGCTATTAGCACGCTTGGAAAGGAACCCAGCCGGCCACACCTGCCTACTTGCAGACACTGAAGGCCACGCACTAGGCAGCCCAGGCAACAAGGACCACGGAAGTATCCGCGAGCTGCTGCTGAAGGGAGCGGAGGGAGAGCGGGACGGCCAGCTGTGGAAGAAGGAAGGTCTGGTGACCGTGGATGTGTGGTTGAGCCTGATGGTGAGCAGCACGGTGCAGCACATGCGGGACGGCATCAAAAGCACCGAGGACGGCCTATTTAGTCGATTCTTCTGGCACCGCGTACCCAATGGAGACAGCATCTACATCGACCCACGGCCGAAAAGCACGAAGAGCAGAGCCACGAAAATTGAGGAGCTAGGGCCAAGAGTCACAGCCATTTACGATGCCATCCGGCATACGCAGGGGATAAAGGTTGTCTTTACCGACGAGCAGTATGATGCACACACGCCTAATATGCAGGACCTCATGGACCAGGCCGTGGATATTAGTATGGACCTGAAAGGCACGATTGGCAGACTTGGAAAGCGAGTGTTGCGAATGGCGGCCATGTTTGCTGTGCTGCGCAAAGCAGAGGAGGGAAAGCGCATGCCGCAAACGGTGGTCTGCGATGACCTGAGCTGGAGCGCGGCCATGCTGCTCACGGAGCCGCTATTTGAGAGCATGATGGACGTGTACAGCATCTTCAATCCAGCGCCGAAAGCGAAGGAGGGAGAACAGCCACACGAAAGAGCTTACCAAATACTGCGCAGGGAGTACGTCATGCGCCCAAACCTGAAACCCAACGAAGGACTGCAGGTACTGAAGGAGGCCAATTTGCCAGGGATCGAACTGTGGTTGCGCGGCCTAAGCAATCCCAACAACAGCGTCCGGAAGATGCTCAGGAAAGCAAAGAAGGAGTTGGACAATGCCTGACTGGAGCGGCAAATATTTACCGCACCGTGAGGCCGTCCGGCGTGCCGTGGGTTTCATATCCAGGGACGACCTGCGAGACCTGGACAGAGACACCAACACCAAAGCGCACCAAAGTCATGCTCCATTCCACATCATCCTGCGGTTGACGCTGAAGGCGCTGGAGAAGGAAGGCGAAGGGACCAAGCGACACAAGGACTTGACAGACCTGCAGCAATGGATTTGCTTCACGCAAGATTCAGATGAAGACCTGTGCGGAGATTGGGAGCAGCTCAAGCAGAAAAAGCAGGAGATGGAGAAGGCAAGGAAGCGCTACAGAGACGACGACCAGCCACCGGAGGAAATGATGCAGTTGGGGATGCAGCCGTGGGACGTGCTGTATGAAGCACACAAAGCGCACCAGCGAGGGGAAGCACCGCAAATCCTGCCGGACTGCCGCTGGGTGAAGGATGTGGTTCATTATTGCGGTGATGTCCAAGAGGCCACCAGGCTAAAACACAACCTACCGGTTCATCATAAAGAGCAGCCAACGCCAGCCAATCCAGGTTGGAACAAAAGAGAGGACCAAATCGTGGTCCTGCTGGGCCTTGCGGACTACCTCAAGCGCAGAGCGCTGGCAATTAGCAAAAGCCCACACCCAGCGCATCCGCGCACGGTGGGCAACGTTTACAACACGGCGCGGTTCAACGCTGGGATGACTGCCTTTTTGGCGGCAATGGCTCCCCAGGCGTTCAATCGGTTCCTCGTCATCCGTTACGCCATACAGGAAATTCAGCGCTTTAAGCCATACATGCGCAAGAACCGAGAGACCGGAGAGCTGGAGCAATGGCTGCCCAGCAAGCTGCACGAATGGTATGCATTCCATCTGCTGCGCAGGATGTTCCGGATGCGGTTCGGATGCAGCATGTTTCCCCAGGAGGAGCAGAGCGGCCGCATCGATGACGTGCGATTGACTGAGGACGCAGCCTGGATTGCCTACAAGGAAGGCGCGAAAAAGGCTTGCAGCCGATTAAAGGGGTAATTGTAGGCAGTCAACCCCTAAAACGGCCGCGCACATTGCGGCCATGACACTGCACGACATGCAAAAAGCCTTAGCGAAAGCTGGAGCGCATGAGCGGACCTGCGAGCAATGCGCGGAGGCCATGATGCTGCACCACAACTGCAGCAGCAGCAATGCACAACTGACATCAATGCAAGCCGCACAGATGGTGCGAGACATTGCCCAGGCGTACAAGGGGAACGCACGCAGCAACACCACCACACCAGGACTCATCGACGGCCAGCGCATCCAGGTGCGCGGAGGTGCGAGGAAGGACTGGAAGCGGTACGCAGCGGATTACGTCATCGACTAAAAGCACGCCGAGGACCAAGGCGTTAAACAGGTTCGGTCTGGTTCAATTTTCTGAGGGTAGGCGGCACCAACGGGTGTCGTCTACTACCAGGCCGAGGCCGTTAGGCGGGCGGTGGGTTACTCTGGTACGATGCGGTATGTGGAACCCCCACAGTCTGTATCAGACTCGCAGATGTAGCCTGATGGGAGCGCAGATGGGCAGCCAACTTGAAGGC
>CACAUH010000100.1 GCA_902535565.1 uncultured Bacteroidota bacterium
GCCACTCCCATGGCCAATTCCCTGTCCATTGCTGCCTTTGCCCGAACTCCTGCAAGGCTGTCGGCCATTTGACCCGACGCCGGAGAAAGCCCTGGCCCTGGAGACAGGGGTGCCGGAAAAACAGTGGTGCTCAGACCTAAAATGGACTGAACCTCAACCAGCGCTGTTCTCGCCTGGTCGTCGAACAAGGCACTGCGCGCATCAACCAAAGCCCTGATCCACGTGAATTGCAGCGCCAGCAGGCCGATGAGGAGCCCCCCCATCCCTGCCACCAAAACCGTGGTCCGTCTCTGCTGCATGTCGTAAAATTACAGGTAGGTCCACCGCATCCGTCCCCGAACTATCTTTGCACCCCTTCAAAGCGCGCTCATGCACGACTCTCCCCTTCGAATCCTTGCAGGCTCAGCCTCTCAAGACCTAGGTTCCCGCATTGCCATGGGATACGGAGAACCCCTCTGTGCGGTCAAGCACACCGTATTCAGCGATGGAGAATTCCGGGTCAGCATTGAAGAGACTGTCCGCGGAAAAGAAGTGGTGATTGTACAAAGCACGTTTCCCCCTTCGGACAATTTGATGGAGCTGCTGATGCTCATCGATGCGGCCAAGCGGGCTTCAGCCAAGCGTGTCGTTGCCGTCATTCCTTATTTCGGATTTGCTCGACAGGACCGTAAAGATGCACCTCGGGTGGCCATTGGCGCCAAGCTCATTGCCAACATGTTGACCGCAGCAGGTGTGGACCGTGTGATCACCATGGACTTACACGCTGACCAAATCCAAGGGTTTTTCGAAGTGCCTGTGGACCACCTCTACGGGTCAGCTGTTTTTCTGCCCTACCTAGAGTCGATGAGCACAGGAAACCTGCTTGTGGCCACCCCGGACACTGGCGGAACCAAACGCGCCAACGCTTTTGCGAAATACCTGGGGGTCGACATGGCCATTTGCTACAAGCAGCGCAAGGTGGCCAATCAGGTCTCAAGCATGCGCGTGATCGGCGACGTGGAAGGCAAAGACGTTGTCCTTGTCGATGACATCTGCGACACCGCTGGAACGCTTACCAAAGCTGCTGGCCTCATGAAGGAACATGGAGCCGCGAGTGTGCGGGCCGTTTGTACCCACCCCGTGCTCTCCGGACCCGCGTACGAACGGATTGCGGAAAGTGCCTTAACAGAGCTGGTTGTGACCGACAGCATTCCGCTTCGCGACGACAAGCCCACAGACAAAATCACCGTGCTGGGTTGCTCGGACCTGTTTTCCACCGTCATCCGGTGCCTGGTCCAGAACGAAAGCATCAGTTCGCATTTTCTCATTACCTAAACAAAAACCATGAAAACTGCTTCATTGAGCGGCTCTCCTAGAGAGGGCGTAGGGAAAAAGGATGCAGCCGAACTGCGCGCTAAGGGACAGGTTCCCGGGGTGCTCTACGGCGGCACCGAGCAGGTTCATTTCCACGTGAACGAGGTCCAGCTGAACAAGCTGATCTTCACGCCGGATACGTACCTCATCCAATTCGAAGTCGGAGGCGCATCGCACAAATGCGTGGTCCAAGACATTCAGTTCCACCCCGTGACGGACCGCATCGTCCACATCGACCTTCTGCAGGTCACGGCGGACAAGCCCATTCGGGTGAACCTGCCTGTCTCCACCGAAGGATCTGCAATCGGTGTCCAAAATGGTGGTCGTTTGCACATCGTATACCGCCGTCTACCTGTGATTGGTCTTGCTGACCAAATTCCAGAGACCGTGTTGTTGGACATCAGCAGCCTCGATATCGGGGATTCCCTTCGTGTGGGCCAGCTGACCGTTGATGGATGTCAAGTCCCGCTGAATGACTCGGCCGTTGTCCTCGGTGTGAGACGCACCCGTGCTGCAATGTCTGCTGCTTCAGATGAAGTTGAAGGCGAAGGTGAAGGTGCAGAAGCCACCGAAGGTGTCGCCGAAGGCGGAGGGGAGGAATAATCCAATCCTGTATGAAGTACCTGCTGGTCGGCCTTGGGAATCCTGGGGCCGAGTATGTCCGTACTCGCCACAACATCGGGTTTCTTTCCCTTGACGCGCTCGCCCAAAAAAGCGAGGTGACATTCAAGGCAGACCGACTTGGCGACGTGGCGCGGTGCAAGCACCGTGGCAGGCAGCTTGTGCTCCTCAAGCCTTCCACATTCATGAACCTGAGTGGCAAAGCGGTCCGCCATTGGCTCGACTCAGAAAAGCTGGGTCTTGATCGTTTGCTGGTGATCACCGACGACATCCACTTGCCCTTTGGAACAATTCGCCTTCGGGGCAAGGGAAGCGATGGCGGCCACAACGGCCTTAAAGACATACAGACGGTGTTGGGCAGCTCTGCCTATCCAAGGTTGCGGTTCGGGGTTGGAGCCGACTTCGGAGCTGGTCGTCAAGTGGACCATGTTCTCGGTTCCTTCTCGACGCAAGAAGAAGCCGCCATGGACGAGCGGCTCGACAGGGTCGTCAAGCTGATGCACTCCTTTGTTTTTGTGGGGCTGCAGCGCACCATGAGCGCCTTCAACAACACTTGACTTTTCAGGCCCCTTTCGGGTGACCATATAGCCCCCGATCGCGAATCACTTCAGCGGCTGAATCCGGAAGAAGATATCGCGCAGAGTCACCTTTGGCCAGTGCCGATCGCAGATAAGTGCTGGAAATGCTGATGATGGGAGCTGGACTCAACACGATGTGCTCTCCATCCGGGATGACCGTGCCGGTGGCCTCTGTGGCCTCGTCTTCATTTCGGGCCCTGGGGTAGACCAAAAACCCAAATCGATCGACCAACTCCTTCCAACGCGCCCATTGCTGCAGGGTCCTCAAGTTGTCCTCGCCGATGATGATTCGGAACGTGGTTCCCGGATGACGTTGGGTCAAGAAATCCATGGTGTGCGCTGTGTAGTTTGGGCGAGGCAGGCCAAACTCAACGTCCTCGGCGCTGAGGCGAGGGTTGTCTGCCACGCTTTGGCGCACCATCTCCATGCGATCCGCCTCAGGGGCAAGCGAATCGGCCGCCTTCATTGGATTGTGGGGGGTCACGACAAAGCGCACCTCATCCAAGCCGTGATGAGAAAGCATGTGCTGCGCAATGATCAAGTGCCCCGTATGAATGGGATTGAACGATCCGAAGTACAATCCGACGTTCATGCCTCCACGTGTTCCGGGCCGAGGAACCCCTTGGCCACCCTCGACAATTCACCGCAGGCCGTCTCGAGGTCATCATTTACGAGAATGACGTCAAAACGCTCCGCC
>CACAUH010000101.1 GCA_902535565.1 uncultured Bacteroidota bacterium
ATCGGATATGGTCTTTACGAGGTGAATACGCCTGAGCTGAGGTGGCAGATCGGCATTGCCGACAGCGTGGGCTTGCTTCAGATTGGCGCCCCCTGTGACGGCTTGGTGCTGTTTGCGCTTTTCACTGTGTTCATTCTCGCTTTTCCCGGCCCTGTCAAGCGGAAGCTGTGGTTTATTCCTGCGGGGATTGTGCTCATACACCTCGCCAACCTGCTGAGGGTGGTGAGTCTGGTCATCATCCAATACAACAGGCCGCAGTCCTTGAAATTCAACCACGATTACACCTGGACCGTACTGGTCTACGCGTTCATTTTCTGGCTTTGGTACCTATGGGCGACGCGATTCAGCCAAGTGGACACTGTGAAAAGCGAATCGGAATGACGGGGCGCGAGACAAATTCCACAGAGGCTCCAGTCACGGGGGCAACGCGAAGTCCCCTCCTGCCCTTGAGGCGGCCTTGGTGGGCCTTGGTGCTCGCGGTCATGATTGGTTTCGGGTATGTGCAGGAAGACACCAAGGTCAAGCTTAACCACTACATGGTGGTGGGTGACCGGTACGCGGACTTTTATGACTTTGGACATGAGGAGTGCGAATGGGACCGCACTTGCATGATCGAGAAGCGGAAGATGTGGTGGGAGGGGTATGCTCCACTCTGTCGCACCAACTATGCATACACCCGAGACACCTATGCTGTGTTTCACGGTTGGGGGCGGTCTGAGATGATACAGGCCAAATGGGGGTTGATGGCCTTTATCGTTTTGTGCTTTTTTGCGCTCGACGCCCTGTTCCTCAGAGCAGCTGGGGTGCCCGAACGGTGGAGGATCCTCCTTCTGATTTATGCTGGATCCGGATTTGTAACGGCCGTGTTCTGGTTTGTGGATGGACAAGCTGGTGCGGAAGAGGCAGGCTACAATGTGGCCCGTGAGGTTCTGGGGTTCCTTCAGTCCCCAATGCCATCTCTCATGTTGGTTCTTTTGCCATGGTTGCAGAACCGAGCCTTGATCGGTCAGGCGCAGCAGGAAGGGCAACGTTAATTTTGTGTCATGACGTTTCAAGACTTGCCTGACCATGCTCGGTTGTGGGTGCACACTGCGGATCGAGACCTGACAGCGGATGAGCAGCAAGCGCTTCTCGAGGCCCTCGGTCAATTTCTAGGTGAGTGGTCCGCACATGGGGTAGCGCTTAAGGCGGCAGGCGAGGTTTTGTACGACCGCGTGCTTGTGGTGGGCTTAGATGAGCTCAATACGGGAGCCACGGGTTGCAGTATCGACGGTTTGGTTGGCTTCATTCGTGCGCAGGGAGCGCAGTCGGGAGTGGATTGGTTCGATCGGCATCAGGTGCTCTGGCGACAGCCGGGTGAGTCCGTTTGGCATGCGACGCGGACATCAGAATTCTGGGCGTTGAGAAAGGCGGGTGTGGTTGATGGGTCAACTGAGGTTGTTGATCCTTTGGCCCAGACGGTGGGAGGGGCCCGGTCGGACCGAGGTGTTTTGGTGAGCTCATTCGACGAAAGTTGGCATGCGGACATGTGGTCTTGAGCGGCTTTCTTTGGGGTCGGGAATAAAATCGAATGCTCTTTTTGACCCCTTGTCTATTAAATTTTAATTTTCGTCTTTGTTTATAAGCTATTGCTTTTTTTGGGGCGAGGCGCTTTTCGCCGTATCTTTCGGTTGACCTTGTGGTGTAAAGTGGCGACCAATGCCATTCACCTTGTTCACGACCGAATTGGCAAACGCTAAATCATGAAGCTCCGCTTACCCTGTCGTCCCCTTCGCTCTTTGGGGATTTTGCTTGTCTCTGTTGTTGTTGCACTCCAGGCACAATCGCAGTCCATCACCCTATATCCTGACTTTTACGCCACCCAGTATGGTGTGGCCGTCACCAGCTTGACGCAGGGTCAGATCGTCAACATCAGTGAGGGGGGGTTGTGGAGCACCAATGGCTTTAATCAGACCTACACCATCGACCTGACGGAATATGGTGAAGACACCTACACGGTCATCCTCTTGGATGCGGGTGCGGATGGCGGCATCTCTTTTGAGGTCAATACGACCAATTTGCCCTTTGTCTGCGGAGGCACTTGTGCGGGGGAGTTGTCGGTGGGTCCTGCTGCGGCATTCAATTTTTCTTTGACCGAATTGGACGGCATTCCCGGATGTATGGACAATGCTGCCTGCAACTTTGATCCGGAAGCTGGATTCAATGATGGCTCTTGTTGTTACAACTCTTGCGTGACAGTGAGGCTGTATGACGCTTTTTCAAATGGATGGGTTGACGCCCAAGGCAACATTGGTTCTGCTTCTGTTGGCAACCTCTCCGGGATGGAGTTTGGCAGTGTGGATTTCACTGACGGAGCTTCAATCGATTTGGACCTCTGTTTGGTTGAGGACTGCTATGTGCTGCAGTTGAGTTTTGACAACCTCGCGGTGGAGGCTTCATGGGAGGTCATCCGCGATGGTCAGGTCATTTTGGAAGGCGGTCCTGGCGAGCCCGGGGGCATCATCGAGGAGTTTTTCTTCGTGGGCGACCCGGAGTGTTTGAATGCGGGTTGCGCCATTGAGGGAGCTTGCAACTACGACCCCACTGCCAACTTTAACGACGGCAGTTGTGAGTACATCAGTTGCCAAGGATGCACTGACCCAACGGCTTGTAACTATGACCAGTCAGCGACCATTTCCAATGGCAACTGCGACTACGATTGTTATGGTTGTACCGAATCTGGTGCCGTGAACTTTGATGAGGATGCCATCTATGATGATGGCACTTGTTGCTATGAGGAGTACTTCTTTTTCCTTGAGGTAGGAGGAGGAAGCTGGGACGGAGAGATCAGTTGGAACATTCGCAACATGCAGACCAACACGGTGGTGGATTTCGGTGGTGCGGGAACACACGCAGTTTGCCTTTCGGAGGGCTGTTACAACTTCGAGATGTTCGACAGCTTTCAGGACGGTTGGAACAACGGCACTTACTCATTCGCTACTTATGATGGCACTGTGGTCTATACAGGGTCACTCGATGAGGCTGAGTTCGGAGATCAGGAAATCAGTGGTGCAGACCGAATTACCTTGGGTGACGTAGCGTGTCC
>CACAUH010000102.1 GCA_902535565.1 uncultured Bacteroidota bacterium
GCTAATCGGCTTGCGCCATTCCAGCTCCCCTTCAATCCAAGCCTGCTCAAAGGCGCACTTCGCCGTTCCATCCGCTTCAAATGTGGCGTAAACGCACTCCTTGCCCTCTACGATTGGGGTCACCGCATCCCCATCCCCATCCACCACATGAAGCCCTTCCCGCTCTATGACGGCAATGCTATCAGGCTTCAGCCGATGCTTGACCACCTCGTATGCAGCCTCGACATGGGCAATCTCCTCTGGGGCCAGCGGGGCGCCACTTTCACCCTCGACGCAACAAGCCCCTTTGCACGCCTTCAAGTCGCAGCAAAAGCGGCGATCGAAAATCTCTGCACTCAACAAGGTGTCGTCTATCAGAATCACAGCGTCCAATTTACGGCGGACTGAGGCCCAAAGCGCGTTCGCCAGATGGTCTGGTGATACCTTGCGCAGGTGACGGCGCCAGTAACCAGCATGACACCCCGAATTCAGGCCCGCTCCGCCATGTCTCGCTGGCGGTCCATTGGATTCGATCGAATGCGCCGTGTGGCTGCGCTAAACCGAGTCCGATTAAGCAATGCCTGGAAGTTGCACCGCGAATTTCACCTTGCTTCAACCGCTCCTCCGAACAGAAACATGCCGATATCGGCGTGGCCCATGAGCCTGAGTGTCGAGCCAACCACATCTTGCAACCTTCGTTGTCCGGAATGTCCAAGCGGCCTCCGCTCCTTTACCCGACCAACCGGAATGCTCGACCCCGGTAGACTTTCAGACTTGCTTTTGGGTCCGGCCGGCCTGGCCCAAGAGTTGGTCTACCTGAACTTACACTTCCAAGGAGAACCATACTTGCATCCGGGAATGGACGATTTGGTGCGCGTGGGCAAGGATGCCAAGCTGTATGTCAGCACCTCCACGAATGCACACTACCTCAATGACGATCGGGCCGCTTCCATTGTCGGCAGCGGCATCGATCGCCTGATCATCTCCATTGATGGTGCGGAACAAAAAGCCTACTCAAGTTATCGCATCGGAGGAAGGCTTGATAAAGTGCTGGCAGGCACACGCGCTGTATTGGCCGCCAAGAAGCGCTTGAAGAAGCGAACGCCCCATGTCGTTTGGCAGTTCCTCGTTGTGGGAACCAATGAACACCAGCTGGGACGCCTGAAGGAAATGGCAGCCGAATACGGTGTAGACGAGTTTGTGGTGAAGACGGCCCAAATCGAAAAACCAGAGGATGGTCATCCCTTGCTGACGGAAAACCCTGCCCTCCGGCGCTACGACCGATCGCCCGAGGGGTTGTGGACGCTCCGAAACCCCCTGCTGGACCGTTGCTGGCGAATGTGGCAGGGTGCCGTGATCACTTGGGACGGCAAGGTGGTCCCCTGTTGCTTTGACAAGGACGCCGCCCATGCCATGGGCATCGCACAAGACGGTGCGGGCTTTCGGGAAATCTGGCAATCACAACGGTATCACGCGTTTCGAAGGACCATCCTCACGAACCGGTCTGGCATCGATATGTGCCGAAACTGCTCGGAAGGAACCCAAGTCTGGGCTTGATGAAGCACAAGCCCAACACCCCTTCGCTGGGTCCTTTGCGCACCCTCGCTCCTCTTGGAATTGGCCTGTCTGTGGTCGTTTGGATGGTCAGCCGGGCCATCGAAAAGGAAGGCGGGTGGAGCAACTTGGAGGTCGCCATTACGCAACCAACATGGCCTTGGGCTTTTGCCTTGCTTCTCTTTTTGGTTCTTCTTCGAGATGCTGGGTATGTGCTCAGACTCAAATGGCTGTCCAACGGAGACCTCTCCTGGTCACAGGCCATTGAGACCACCGTCCTTTGGGAGTTTGCTTCGGCCATCACCCCTGGCATCGTGGGAGGAGGTGCCGTGGCCATCTGGGGACTTCACAGACAGGGCATGTCCGCGGGCAGGAGTACCGCATTGGTGTTTTCTACGGCCTTGTTGGATGAGCTGTTCTATGTAGCAGCCGTGCCCCCCTTAATTTTGATTCTTGGTGCTTCCGTGAGGCCGGAAGGTCTCGGAGGCGATTTCGGGTGGGGCATATTCTGGATAAGCTGGGGCCTGCTCGTACTGCTGGCTGCTGTCATTGGATTTGGTCTTTTTATCGCGCCAAAGGCCACCCATCAATTGATCTACAAAGTGGCAGGATGGCCCTGGCTTTCTCGGTGGCGGAGTCGAATCGAGCACTATGCAGACGACCTCCGAGAAAGCGCGGGTGAAATGAAATCGCTCCAACGCATTCAATGGGTTGGTGCGTCCCTTGCCACCATGATAAGCTGGTCTGCGCGCTTCCTGACCCTGGTGGCTGTCATGGGCATGGTGGTGGCCCCTCTCCTGGATTTGGACGCGCTTCTCATCGTGGCCCGACAATTGGTCATGTGGGTCTTTCTTCTGATCAGTCCCACGCCAGGTTCAAGCGGAGTGGCCGAATGGCTACTCGGGGTGTTTTTCAAAGAGTGGTTCGAAACGACCCCATCCCCTTTCGCACCGGCCATGACGATGCTCATCTGGCGGTTGGCGACCCACTTTTTGTACCTGCTTATCGGCGTTTTGGTCATTCCGGGCTGGCTCAGCAGAACAAAGCGTGGCAAAGCCGCCCTCAGTTCCGAACTTTGACACATGTCTAACGAGAAGAAGCCCGCCGGATTCAGCACCCTTGCCGTGCATGCGGGTGTAGAACCCGATGCCTCAACCGGGGCTATCATGACGCCGGTATACATGACCTCCACCTACATACAGGAGGGTATCGGCAAGCATAAGGGATATGAATACAGCCGGTCCTCTAACCCCACCCGAGATGCGCTCGAAGCGGCATTTGCTGCGCTGGAAGGCGGGCAGCATGGCCTTGCATTTTCCAGTGGTCTCGCGGCAATTGACGCTGTCCTGATGACCCTTAAGCCCGGGGATGAAGTCATCGCAGGAGACGATTTGTACGGAGGAACACGCCGCTTGTTTGCGACGCATTACGCACCGCTGGGCATCCAATTCCACTTCGTCGACACCCAAAATGCGGCG
>CACAUH010000103.1 GCA_902535565.1 uncultured Bacteroidota bacterium
TCCTTTGGTTCGGAACCCACTTCAGTAGGAGACCGTGGACTTGCATGGGCCGAAGGGTTGCGTGCCGCTGGTGTCATGGCATGCGCCAAACATTTTCCGGGTCACGGGGATGCCGATCTGGACTCTCATCTCGCCCTGCCCCGAATCCTTTCCGACAGCGCCAACCTCGATACCGTAGAGCTCCCCCCCTTCCGCCAATTGATTCACGGTGGTGTAGAGGGGGTGATGACAGCCCACCTTGAAGTGCCCGCGCTGGACAGCTTGAGTGGCTTGCCTACATCCTTGTCAACCAAAGTGATTGCTGATCTCCTCATCGACTCACTCCATTTTAGAGGGCTGGTGATTACCGATGCCTTAACGATGGCCGGAGCAGCCGACCCTGTCCCGCCTGGCACACGGGAAATTGAAGCCCTGCGTGCAGGCAATGACATTCTGCTCTTCCCCTCCTCTCCCAGACTGGTCATTGACAGCATCATGGCTGCCCTCCATTCTGGACGACTGGACACTGCGCGGATTGAATCGGCATGCCTCAAAGTGCTGATGGCCAAACAATGGAGCGAACGAACCCGCCCGCGTCTTGGCCAGCTTCATCTGCCAAGCCTTCAGCGCACATTGCGCAATCACATGCTCACGAGACTGGGACCAGTTCACCGCAGCCAACCAGATGACAAGTTGACCTTAATTGTCATCGGCAACCCCGGTGAAGAGCTGGAATCCCGATTGCGATTGACCCACCCCAACTTGGAAGTCATCCGTCACGGGAAATCTCTCCTGGCCCCATTGGACATAGCTGGTATTGTGCGCCAGTCTGACGGGGCTGACCGCATCTTGGTGGCGTTTTTGGACGAGAGCAACCGTCCATCGCGGAAGTTTGGCATTCCCGCTGGGAGTGCTGGACTGCTGAAGGCATTGACTGACCTTCAAATCGACCTCGATGTGGGGGTCTTCACAAGCCCATATGCCTTGCAGCACCTTCCTGCAATGGACGAGATCGCCTGGCTGCTCGCTTTCCACGAAGATCCCACCACCCAAATAGCAGCCGCCGCTGCCTGGTGCATGGAAGGGCCCGCCTTGGGAAGGCTGCCTGTCGATGTGTCCCTTTGGTCTGCCGGAATGGGCAACCCGACCGCGATGGAACGACTGCCCTGGGGAACCCCAAATCTGAGGTCCCAAAGAATGGAAAGGCGTTTGGATAGCCTGGCACAGGACGCCATCGAAATGGGCGCCACGCCGGGACTGAGGCTCCTCGTGCTGGCAGGTGACTCCATCTGCTATGACGGTTCACACGGCACCCTCGGAGACGCGGATGCTACACCGGTCACCAGGGCCTCGGTCTACGACTTGGCCTCCATCACAAAAGTGGCCACGACAACCCTGCTCGCAATGATGTCCATGGAGCGGGGCCTGCTCGACCTCGACGCCCCTCTGTCCTCAATTCTCCCTTCTCGCGAAGGCGCTCCACTTGACGATGACTTAGGCAGACGAACCGTGCGCGACCTGCTCGCGCATCGCTCCGGAATGCCGGCGTGGATTCCGTTCTACCTCGATGTGGTACAACATCACGACTCAACCGATTTAGAGCTGAGAGCAGACAAGAGAGAAAATTGGATTGAAATCCGTCCGGGACTCTGGATGGAGCCCGCTTGGCAAGACACCATCCACAAACACATCAGGTCCACGACGCCAGGGCAGAAAGGCGTGTATCGCTACAGCGATCTGGGATATTACCTCCTTCAGGACCTTCTTGAGTCCATCTGGGAACAGCCGCTTGAACACCTCGCAGACAGCCTTATCCATACCCCACTGGGACTTCATAGAATCGGCTATCGACCATTGGATTGGTGTGGCATCCAGGACATCGCTCCTACGGAGCTCGACACCCTCTTCCGAGGCGTCTGGGTCCGAGGGACAGTCCATGACCCCGGTGCAGCCATGCTTGGCGGCATCGCTGCTCACGCCGGTCTGTTTTCAGACGCGCATGACCTCGCGGTAATCATGGAGACCATGCGGCGCGGAGGTGAGTGGAACGGTGTTCGCCTTGTTGAGTCCAACACCGTAAAAGACTTTACGGCGCGCGCTTTCCCTAACGAGGAGAATCGCCGCGCAATCGGGTGGGACAAACCAGGACTCGAAGAGGACACCGGAGCGAGTGGAAATGCGGGAAGCTGGGACAGTTTCGGACACAGTGGGTTCACGGGAACCTTGGCTTGGACCGACCCCAAAGCGGGATGGACCGCGGTGTTCTTGAGCAACCGAATCTGTCCCGACCCCGAAAACCGAAAGCTCATTGAGGAGGACATCAGGACAAAGGCCCTGTTCATCATCGAAGAAGAACTCGCTCTTCCGCACCGCTTTAATTCTAGGGAAACCTCCCCGCATTAACTTCGCTATATGCGTGTAGGAATGGTGTGTTACCCGACGTTTGGGGGAAGTGGCGTGGTGGCTACGGAACTTGGCAAAGCGTTGGCCAAAAAAGGCCATGAGGTGCACTTTATCACGTATGATCAACCTGTTAGGCTGGGCAGTTTCCGTCCCAACGTGTACTACCACGAAGTTCGCATTTCGAAGTATCCCCTCTTCGACTACCCTCCGTATGAGCTCGTTCTGGCTTCCAAAATGGTGGAAGTCGCGCGGCAACAGAAACTGGATCTGCTCCACGTGCACTACGCCATTCCGCATGCGTCCAGTGCGTATACCGCAAAGCAAATCCTCAAGCACAATGGGGTGGACCTCCCCGTGATCACCACGTTGCACGGGACTGACATCACCTTGCTGGGGAAGGATTCCAGCTTTGAGCCGGTCATTTCGTTTGCAATCAACCAGAGTGATGCGGTTACTGCAGTGAGCTCCAGCCTCCGGAGCGACACATACAAGCTGTTCGGCATCAACCGGGACATCGAAGTCATTCCCAATTTCATTTGCCCCCAGCATTTTGTGGATCTAGGCTCTGCACACAACCGTTCAGAATTGGCCAAGGAGGATGAAGCACTGGTCTGCCATGTCTCGAA
>CACAUH010000104.1 GCA_902535565.1 uncultured Bacteroidota bacterium
GGCTGTCCAAGTGCGGGCAATCGAGTAGCTGCCAGTGCAACCTGGCGTGGTCTCGTCACTGTGACTGATTACCACTTCAGGAGCATCATCACAGTTGTCAGACAGGTCGCTGTAGCTCGCAGAACCGTTCGCGTCTACACTCGTGTCAGCAAAGCAGTCCGCATCCGTGAACAGCGCCTGGTTCGCAGGACAGTTCAGCGTGAACGTCGGAGCAATGGGATCCAACAAGTTCACCACTTGATCAAAGGTCTCGCTCTCATTACCGCAATCGTCAACCGCCTTGTATGTGTGCAAATATGATCCAGCACAGCTGCCGCTTACCTCGCTAACGGAAACCAAAACCACCTCGGAGTCACCACATATGTCACCAGATGACGCACTGTAGATGCCATCAGAGGAATACTCCTCGCAAGCGATGTCGTGGGTCGGTGTGGCCGTAAGATCAGGGGCCGTGGTGTCTTCAATGAGGAAGGTCAACGTGATTGAATCGCTGTTGCCACAATCATCGGACGCAGTGAAAACAACGTCAACAGTGCCCGTGGCTCCGCAATCGTCACTCATATCGCCATCCTCATAATCATGTGTCCACGACACCTCACCACAGTTGTCTGTGGCAGTGGCAAAGCCATGGCTATCCAGCCAGACTTGAAGCTCATCTGTGTTGCCTAAACCATCGCACTCTGCTTCATAGTCTTCACCACCGGAAATCACTGGTGCTTGGTTGTCGTAAACCGTGATGGTCTGCGTGTGACCCACTTGGTTGCCTGAACAGTCCTCAGCAGTCCATGTGCGGTCTACCTTGTATGAACCCGTGCAGGTAATTTCGTACTGTGGAGACTGGCCATTGTAGGTCACAGTAGGTCCAGTAGCGTCACTGTCTTCACAGTTATCCGACGCGGTCACAGTTGGTAACTCAATGTCCATGTCCTCACAGGACACCAAAATGTCAGAAGGCGCATTGTCAAATGTGGGTGCCTCCGTATCGTGACGCGTGAAGGTCTCCGTGCCTAAGATCACATCCCCGCAATCCGCATCGTATGCGGTGTAATACATCGTCACAGTAGACTCGTCCTCACCACACGAATTGTTGGTTTCCTCGACGCAATCCAAATCCAATAAAAGGTCGCCCATGGCACCCGCCACAGGGCTGCCATTCCAATGGCCCGTGTAAGACAACCAGCCACCTGCACCATAGTTACAGTTGCGGTCATTGGCGCCCTCACCCACTTGGAAGCCGAAACCAGACATATGCCCCAACTGGAGTGTGGTGCCTTCCAAACTCCCTTCCCCTGTCAAGAAGCTCATCGATGAATTCAATTCATACAATGTCCATTCATCAGTCTGTTCGTTTCCTGCAGGTGGGATACCACAACTTATATCAGATTTGAATGAGCCCGTCCAATCCGCACCTGAAGTACCATTGTCATAGAACACGTTCACATTCAAAATCGCAGTGGCGTCTGCAACATCAACAACCTGCCCAGAAACCACTGCAACCCCATTTTCAAATTGGGTCAACGTCAAGCCCATGTCGGTTGGCACGAAATACCGATCATCGTCGGTATCCCCTTCGATGTCGTACAAAATCAATGCCCCGTCATCTCCAACACCTTCGGCGGTTGTGCCTGCACATACCGTCCGAGCTTGGACATCCTCAGCAAGTCCGCAAGAGACAACACCGCGGCTGGCACCCTGACCGCCATCACACTCGGTTGGAAGCTCGTCCAAGCACGCAACCGACTCGTCAGACAAGGCTGGCTCGAACACAATTTCTTCATCGCAAGGGTCTGGCTGACTGACTTCGACATTGTCTAAAAAATAGCTTTCATCGGCACCGGTAACCCTCGCAACAAGGGCCAACGATGCGCTGGACTCCCCACTTAAAGAATATGACTCCTCAACAGAGACAGACACGTATTCATCATTGTCCCAAAAACCCTCATCGGAACCGTCCACATGTCCTATCGCCTCCCACAACAGAACTTCAACTCCGTCAAGAACCAAGAATAATCGAAGCCTATCCTTAACATTTTTTCCAGGATCAGAGTCCATGCTTCCACGACTCATTACATCAAAAGAAATCGCCAATAAGTCGCTGTTGCTGACATCACTACTCCATGCCAGAAAAGAATCACTTGAGCCGTCATTCCATTCCAACCAAGTGCTTCCCTCGTGCGGCGTAAGGCGAACAGTCGTGGATTCCGATTCAACGCAAACTGAACCGACATCCCAATTGGCGTCTGCGGGGGAATATTCACTCCCCTCAAAACAGAGGTTTTCCTGTTCAGGAGTTTCATCCTCAAAGTCCTCAGTATACAGTGTCTGGCCTACTCCTGAATATCCAGTGAGCAAGAGAACGGAACAGGCAAATACGGCGAAAAAGTTATGTCTATACATAATTGGGTTTTGGTAGTCCAAAACTCGCATTCATACCAACTATTCCTGACTGAAACAGGGAAGTATTCGTCACTTTGCAGATAATATTGAACATGCCCCCTTTACGGTGTGCACGCATGAGCATGTAATACGGTTCAAAACCGAAATAAGACACTTGTTTGACACATTACAAACATCTATAAATGGTCAACCGGTGTGTTAGTCAACGTAGAAAATGTGATGTCGTACGAGAGCATTTATCCCCTCTTCAAAAGGTTGTTTTGACATCCCGAATTCACTGAAAGAAACCAAAAAAGCCACCCCGAGGGGTGGCTTTCATTGGCTTGGTTTTGCGGCCCTCTCCAGGACCTCTCCTTAATCACTCACTCACGAGCAATTTCTTTACGACCAGGTAAGCACTGCTGCTCAGGCGAATCTGGTACATTCCGTTGTTAAGGGTGCCGGCGTCCACATCGAGGGTGTGGTTCACTCCGGTTTGGGCGATGCCATCGTACAACTCTGCCACCAAGACACCGTCCATGCCCACCAGGTCCACGCGGATGCGCATGTTGTGGTCCACGACGAATCCAAGTTGGCTGATGTCGTTGGTCGGGTTAGGCTGAA
>CACAUH010000105.1 GCA_902535565.1 uncultured Bacteroidota bacterium
CTGACGTGGGCCATGGCGCTCATGAAGTCCCGCTGTTGATTGAAAACCCAAACCAGCAATTCCAGATAGACCGTGGCGTCGGGATGATCTTGTGAGGTGCGCAGCACTTTGCGGCGAACCATGTCGGCCTGTCGCGCATCTGTAGAGACCCTCAGGTTGCGGTTGAAGCTGTTTTGCACGGTGCGCAGGTAATTGGGGCGGTCGAGCAACAGGGCCATGAAGCTGTCCACCATGCCTTCGTAGTCTCCTCTTAAACCTTGAAGATTGGCGAGCTCATAGTGGTAGCCATAGTTGTCGGTTCCCTCTCGGATGGCCTTTTGGTATGTGGCCAGAGCGAGGTCCAGTTGGTTGAGTTTGATGAAGGCTTCCGCGAGTCGCTTTGCAGGTCCGCGGCCTTTTGGTAGGGCTTGAAGGGCTTCATTGAATGCGGCGTCTGCCTCCTCGGTTTTTCCAATGCGCAGGTACAGTGAACCGAGGTCAACATTGGCTGTGCTTTTGTCTTTTCGCTTCTTCAAACGCGACTTGACCAGCTTTTCGGCGGCATCGAAATCTTCCAGTTCGAGTAGGGTGTTCAGGTACATCTCGTAGGTCGAAGGGTCCTGCTTGTAGAGGTTGTCGAGGTAGAGTCGCGCTTGCTCGAAGGCACCTGTATTGTAGTAATAGGTTGCCAATTCAAGATCTCCTTGTCCTTGAACATGCGGTGAGAATGTCATGGTGCCGATCATCACGGCAGCACAGCGAAGTATGGCGGATGCCTTCATCACAGTGGGGATTCTGGATATGAAGTCAGGGCAATGGACGCGGAGTCGGCCCTTTGGATGACCTCGTCTAGGTTGCGCAAACCACGTTCGAGGAAATCGAGTGCGATGTCCATTTCTTCCAGCAAGTGACTGGAAATACGCAATTCGTCTTCGGTTGCCTTTCGGAAGTAGGTGGTGTCGATGGGGGCCCCCAGTGCGTCGATTTTGGCGCCATCTACAATGGCTTCGATGAGGTTTCCTATTTGTCGGCGTGTGCGGTCGATTTCTTGGGAAATTCTTCGATGTCGACCGGGTTGTTTTTTGAGCATTCGCCTGCGCTCATCAAGTAACGAAAACGGCTTTCCTTGTTCGAGGTTCACAATGAAGCCCTGCATCCGAGCCTCTACGACCGCCATGGCGCTGTCCACACGGCTGAGAGCTGGAGCGGCTTTATCGTGAGGCGCCATTTCATATAAGGCTGCCGCACTGTCCACTTGAAGCAGGGTCTTTTGCAGGTCTTTGAGGTGCCGGGTGCCGGGCTTGGGTCCACACGCGACCAGGACAAAGCAGGGGATGCAGAACCAGATTTTCATGTGATGCGGTCGAATCCGGTAAAGGGTTGCAGTGCAGCTGGAATGTGGATGCCGCTCTCGGTTTGGTGGTTTTCGAGTAGGGCGGCGACGATGCGCGGAAGGGCAAGGGCACTGCCATTTAGTGTGTGTACCAGTTGGGGTTTGCCCTCCGCGTTGCGGAACCGGCATTGCAGACGGTTGGCTTGGTAGGTCTCGAAGTTGGACACACTGGAGACCTCTAGCCACCGCTGCTGGGCAGCAGACCAGACTTCGAGGTCAAAGGTCAAAGCGGAAGTGAACCCCAGGTCTCCGCCGCAGAGGCGAAGGGTGCGGAAGGGGAGTTCGAGTTCGCGAAGGAGGCCTCGGACATGTTCCACCATGCCATCAAGGGCTGCATAGCTGTTTTCCGGTTTTTCAAGGCGGACGATTTCCACTTTGTCAAATTGATGCAATCGATTTAGCCCTCGAACGTCTTTGCCATAGGACCCGGCCTCTCTTCGGAAGCACGGCGTGTATCCACAAAGCTGAATGGGGAGCTCCTCCGATTTGAGCAGGTCACCGCGAAACAGGTTGGTCAATGGAACCTCCGCAGTGGGTATAAGGTAGAGGTCATCTTCGGTGCAGTGGTACATCTGCCCCTCTTTGTCGGGAAGTTGCCCCGTTCCTCTTCCCGAATCGGGATTGACCAGATGCGGGGGAATGAATTCTTCGTACCCAGCGGCGTCCGCCCTGTCGAGGAAGAATTGGATTAATGCGCGCTGGAGTTTGGCGCCTTTGCCGCGGTATACCGGAAATCCGGCGCCGGTAATTTTTACCCCGGCTTCGAAATCGATTAGCTTGTATTGGTCTGCCAGCTCCCAGTGGGGTTTGGCGCCGTCGTGCAGTTTCGGCTTTTCTCCTTCTTCTGCGACGATTTCGTTGTCTTCTTCGCTTTGCCCTGAGGGCACACTTTCGTGCGGCCGATTGGGCAGCTCGAGCAGTGCTGTTTCTTGCTTTTGAATCAGGGCTTTTTGCTTGTCGTCGAGCGCTTGGATGCGTTCTTTCAGAGCACTGACTTCAGCCCTGCGGGTTTCCGCCTCCTCTTTTTTTCCGCTTTTGAACAGGGTGCCAATTTCTCGGCTGGCCTCATTTTGTTCTGCCTTCAGATCGTCGACTTCTTTCTGTGTGGACCGGCGTTGCAGGTCGATTTTAAGGATTTGATCCAAGAGGGTGGACGCGTCCATTCCACGCTTGGCGAGGGCGGCTTCAATGGCTGGACGATCGTGGCGGAGGGCCTGAAGGGTCAACATGGTATGTAAAAATACGACGGTGCCCCCGCCTTTTCAGGTGAGGGCACCGCCATAGGCACCGAAAAAGGTGCCGAATCCATATCCTGTTGGATTTGCTTTATGCTTCGGCTGCCGGGACGACAGACACAAAGCTCTTGTTGCCTTTGCGGCGACGGAATTCTACGATGCCATCTGTGAGGGCATACAAGGTGTGGTCCTTTCCGATTCCGACATTGTTGCCAGGGTGATGTTGTGTACCGCGCTGGCGAACGAGAATGTTGCCCGCGATGCAGACTTGACCGCCATAAATTT
>CACAUH010000106.1 GCA_902535565.1 uncultured Bacteroidota bacterium
GCTCTCCCGAACAGCGACAGGGTTTTTGGTTCCGCCCCATTCGTCTTGGTAGAGGAAATAATCCCCTGGCAGGGATTGCACCGTACCATCTGCGTTGAACAGCGTGTCGGAGCGGTAGACAGGGTAATAGGGCAGGGCGTTGGACATTGCGTCCCCGAGACCCCCAGACCATGCGGCATCAATGCGGTTGTTGATGCCCCTACTTAGGCTTGAGGATACCATGATTTTGAGCCAATCGGTTGGGGCATAATCACCATTTAGACGGCCGCTCACGCGTTCATAGCTGTTTCCAAGAAGGTAACTGCCATTGTCATCATAGCTGACTCCCGCATAGATGCTGTGGTTGTCTCCGCCGCTCCGCGCTCCAAAGCTGTAATTGTGTTTGACCCCGATTCCCACAGTTTCCGAGACCCAGTCGGTGTCGGTCATCAAAGCTTGCTCAAAGGCATTGCGACGGCTTTCAGGACTGTCGCCTGCAGACGTGAATCCTGGAAGCCAGACGTAACCGGTGCCCCCATCATTCTCCCAGGCTTCTTGGCGAAGCGTCAGGTATTGCTCAGTGTTGAGCATGTTGGGCAAGGAGGCCGGTGTGGACAGTCCCATTGAGGAGCTGAATTCGTATTGGGTGCCTTGCTTGCCGCGCTTGGTGGTGATGAGGATGACCCCATTCGCCCCACGCGACCCATAGATTCCGGTGGCCGCTGCATCCTTAAGAATTTCCACGGACTCGATGTCATTGGGGTTGATGGTCGCCAGCGGATTGTTGTTCATGGCCCCACTGTTCCCTCGCAGGAAGTAGTTCTGTGTTATTGGAATGCCATCCACTACATACAGTGGATCTCCTGCGGCCGAGACTGAGGCGACCCCTCGAACCCGAATCAGACTTCCGGCACCCGCCACGCCTGAACTTTGTGAAACCTGCACGCCGACAGCTTGTCCTTGGAGGGCAGCTTCAAAGCTCGGTGTCCGGACCGCGTTGATCTGCTTGCTGTCAATTGTGGCAATGGACCCGGTGACTTCTTTTCTGCGCTGGACACCATAGCCAACCACCACCACGTCATCCATCATGACGGCATCGGTTTCAAGTTGAACCTGAATGACCCGAGTTTCCCCTGCAGACAAGGTTACTGTCCGGCTGGCTTTTAGGTATCCGACAAAGCTGAAGTCAACGTTGTGTGTGCCCTCGCCAAGTGAGAGGGAGTAGCGTCCATCGATATCGGTGGAAACCCCGCGAGCTCCGCCATTGGCAAGCACGGTGGCACCGGGCAATGGCTGACCGTTTTCATCTTGAACTACACCGGTAACCGTCTGGGCGGAAAGGGCGCAGGAAATAAGCATTCCAGCAAACACTGGAAAAACACGAAGAATAAGGTGCATGAACTGATTCAAAGGCGAGCGCCAAGAGGGCGACGCGACAATTTAATGTGAGCAGAGGAATAAGGATGTCAACTTTGACCTTAGTTACTCCACGTTGAGCCAATGGGCGGCAAAGCTGTTCTTCACTGTAACCAGCCGCACGATAAGGGGACCACGAGACAAATTGGAAGGCAGTCCGATAGAAGCCGTTCCCGCAGGGATGGCTTCCACGTGGATCAACTGGCCAGCCAGATCTAAGATCCGGACTTCACCATCAGTGGTGAGAGGCACGTCAAAGCGAATGCGTGCATCTGAGCCTGGATTTGGTGAGATAGAAAAAGGGGCAGGTCCTTTGGCTTCGTGGATGGCCAAGATGTTCTCGGGTGTTTCCAACGGCACATCCGTCCAGAGGTGGTATTCCCCAGGGGCAAAGGCCATGGAAGCAGAGAGGTCAGATACGTCCAGAGATTCACCAGAAAAGAAGTCGTACCAAATGCCCGTGTGCTGGAAACCTGGCACCATGTCGAGGTTGGTCACTTGGAAGTTGCCAGCCACGACCACGCTCATGTCGGAACCTTGCAAATGGAGGCGCTTTCCAAACCCCCATACATCCCAATTGAAATCCGTGGTTTGGAAAACCGCATGGTCTCGTTTGAGTGCAGACAGGGCTGACATGACTTGGTAGATTCTGTAGCGGGCAGCTGCATCGCGATAATCCCAACGGACAGGTTTTGCAACCACACGGCAGTCTTCCGAAATGGTCACGCCATCACTGCATGTGTTGATGCTGTAGTCATAGCCCAATTCCCCGAATTGCCAGATCATCTTGGGCCCCGGCAGCGGCAGGTTGAAGCACGCCATGAGCTCCATGCGTGCCAAAGCGGTTTGTAACTCTGAAGCATCATAGTCACCATTGGAGTTTCCGAATTCGGTGGCTTTGTACATCAGCCGCTCTTCATCATGGCTTTCCATGTAACTGACCGATCTCGGGTGGTTCCACCCACGCGATTGCCAGCTGGCCCATGACAAATCAGAACTGAACCCCATTGCGGCTTCTTGATAGTCGTGGGTCACATTGGCCCATGTCATGAAGCCCATATCGCTGAGGACCTTTTCTTCTTGGTTGTCCGTCCAATGCTCCAGAATCATGCAGAAAGAAGGATCTTGGGACCAGACGTGGTCACCATATTCTGCCCACAGATCGATTCGGTCTTGATCGAACCCGCCACCGGTGCCGTTCCATGTAAACCCTTGTGACAAGTCCCAGCGGAACCCGTCGATGTGGAATTCTTCGCGCCAAAAATCCATGACCCGTTTGGTGAAGTCTTGGGTCGCTTGGGCTTGGTGATCATAGTCAAAGAAGAAGTCAACCCCGTTGGCAGGCGGCTCGACATTGAAGAACGGGTTGCTGG
>CACAUH010000107.1 GCA_902535565.1 uncultured Bacteroidota bacterium
CGGCGTCAGCCGGCATTGCACTCCTGACCTTCATGAAGCCCTGTACAGAGTGTTGCTCGGTGCTGAAAAATTGACGGACATCCAAAGTTTTAATCACCCCTGGTGCCACGCGTATTTCGAACATGGCATTGAAACCGTACCGGTTGTCATCGTGTCCACGGTCATAAACCGGAACAGGAAGGGTATTGGAATAGCCGTTGTCAAATCCAGTCAGGGCGTGGCGCACTGATGAACCTGGGGTTTGGGCTTGTACAATGCCGCCCAGACCGATGGCGGCGATAAGCAGAAGGGTACGGAAGATCATCATGGGATAATTTGGAATTTCCCACCCTTACGTCCGGAAATCCCAAAAGGTTACGTCCCCCACGGGAATTGGCCACAGCTATCTTTGTCCTTATGGGAAGAGCCTTTGAATTCCGGAAAGAGCGCAAAATGAAAAGATGGGCAGCGATGTCCAAAACCTTTGCGCGGCTCAACAAGGACATCATCCTCTCCATCAAGGATGGAGGCGGGATTTCGGACCCTGATCTCAACGCTCGGCTCCGGGCAGTCATTCAAAATTGTCGTGCGGCAAACATGCCAAAGGACAACATTGAACGGGCCATTAAAAAGGCGACGGACAAGGATGCTGCAGACTTAAAGCAAGTGACATTTGAAGGCTATGGGCCATATGGCATTGCCGTGTTTGTGGAGACAGCCACTGACAACAACAACCGAACCGTGGTGGTCAGCAGAAGTTTGCCTTGGGCATTGAAGAGTTGAATGTCTTGTCCGGGGCTCCATCCAGCAGCGTGCAGCCTTTCACGGGCAGGGACTGGCCATGCCACGATTTCTGAGCCGTCATCAAGTTGGTCTACGCTGAGGCTGGCGAGGTCCAAGATGAGCAAGTCGTCCACGGCGGCCTCGATTAAGGATCCGCCCGAGAGCTCTTGGTCTGCGCGAATGCTGTCGGAAGCCACGAACCGAATCTTGAACTCGTCTGTGAGGTCAACATAATCCTGAATGGAGAATGCATTGCGCCTCCATTGGATGTCTTGGGTCTTTGTTTCTTCAATCTGCACCCAATTCTCGCCCCCATCATCCGTGACGTGAACTTGCCACCAATCGGATCCAGGATTGGCACCTGATGCAGGGGCATTGACGTACCATCTCCAATAGCTCAGTATCGGAGAAACCATGTCGCTCAGGTCGATGGCTTCCGTCTGAAGCGTGGTGGATCCACCGTCAACATCATTGGAGCCGATTCCTGCATCTGCTCCCGGGCTGACTCCAGTAATGAAGGCGTACAAACCATCTCCGGGCGTGTGGTCCTCTGCCGGCGCACAAACCGTGGAGGCGTCCCCAGGTGTTGAGTATGAACCCACGGGAATGGTGGACTCCCATTCCCCAGTCTCTGCGTTGTCGTCTGGGATCCCCAATTCCCAGAACCCAAATTCGGAGTAGTCGTCTTGGTCATCAATCAACACGGGTTCCATGCCAACAATGATGTTATATGGGAGGTTTGGATTGGCTATGTCATTCGCAGAAAATGGTGTAACTGCGCTTATCGCGCCAAATAAATCGCTGATGCCGAAGAAGTAATCGATCACCGTCCCGGGCGCTTGGCCGGGAATCAAGGATGTGAACGTATCTCCACTGCCCTCATCCATGGGGGTCATGGTCCACCCGTCAAACGGGTTGGTGCGGTAGTACAAGTTGCAGGTGTTGAAATATTGGCCAAAGGGGAACAGGATTTCCGCATCTGCTGAAATGGCGATGGGTTCGTTTTCCGCTGCAAACTCGATTGGAATGTGCTCGATGTCCACGCTGCTGAACAGGCTAATGCCATGCATTGCGAAACCCTCCAGGATGGCGTCTCCATTGGGTGTTCCATTGGACAAGTCGTCATCGTCATCGTCTGCCTGAAGAAGGTCGAGTAGGATTTCGACAAAGGCCTCTCCCTCATTTCCGTTTTGGGTTTCTGCATGAAGTCCTGGATATATGTCGACAAAGAGGGCCATTGTCTGACTCCAATCTGCACCCATCAGAAGATGCGTGTCGTACCAAGCGCCACAGATGATTTCTCCATCTGCATGAACTTGGCCCACAAGATCTTGGGGGTACACCTTGGGGTCAATGTCATAGCGACGAATAAAAAAGTCTTCGCTTTCCGTGTAGCAGCCCTCACCAAGAATGGGGTTCTCTGTGAGGCTGATTGCCCAGAAATCAGCATAACCTTCGTTGATACCGCCATTGGTGAAAGACCCGCCCTGGCTTTCGTAGAACAAATCATTGATGCCATGCCCATATTCGTGGAATACAACGTCACTCACCAGTGAAAATGCATTGCATCCATCGCCTTCACTGTAGAAGTTGATGGAGGGAGAGCCCGGTGTGTAGAACGCATTGCAACTGCCGTTGATGTCCACCAGTGTGGGAAGGGCGAAGTCAAGGCCGTCAAAGCCGGGAAGCCAGGAGGCCATGTGGTCGTGAATGCGGTTCACATTGTGGTAAGCGCTCAATTCTCTGATGTTGGCGACTTCATCCAAAGACAACACCGTATCTCCGGATAGACTGGCCTCCAGGCCAGGGGTCACGTCGTTGGTCGTGACGGTGCTCCACAAACCCTGCAACTGCAAGCCGATTTCTTGAGGGGCGTCCAAGTCAAGGTTTAGCATTCCTCCGCTGCTGGAGGTCACGATTCCC
>CACAUH010000108.1 GCA_902535565.1 uncultured Bacteroidota bacterium
GATGTCTGATATCGTGGAACTCGGAAGCTCAGCGACATCGACTTCTCGGTCTGCTAGGATTTCCTTGATGCGGATGACCAGAGCAATGTGCTGCGCGTCGAGTTCGGAATCGAGCCCAATGTCGCGGGCAACAACCTGACCTGCGGGATACAGTTTGGGTGCTGACACGGATTCGAATCGGCGTGTTTCGAAGTGACCAACGCACTCCACAACGATGTCTTTCCGTCCCCCTGGGTGAACCTTCTTTACTTCAACGAGTTTGGCGAGGCTACCGGTTGATGCCGTCACGTTGTCATGGTGGAATGGAATGCCAAATCGGTTGTCTTCCTCACGGCCTTCCGTCATGGCGTCCTCGAGTTCAGCAATAAGCTGACGGTAACGAGGTTCGAAAATATGCAAGCCTGTCTGCTCACCCGGAAGCAAAAAGACACCGAGGGGAAATAAGGGGATATGGAAAGCAACATGTGCCACTCATACAATTTACGGGGAATTACGGATTTTTCCCATCACGGAATGCCCATGCCGAACCATGCTGTTTGGCCACCTGGCCCCGTTCCTTCCAACAAGACCGCTTTACTTCCCGCTTGATTTGCTTTGGCGACAGCATCAAGGAGCCCTTTCACGGTGTGGATGCGAATGCCATCCACCGAACGAATGAGGAAGCCATCCTGTATTCCTGAACGGCCCAATGCACCTTGACCCGATTTCAACACTCTGACCCCTTTGCCGGATTCATCATCTGATAGGCGCCCTCCAAACGCATCGATGAATTGACTTTCGACAAGACTTCCGGTGGGTTGGGTTTTGCCAAAGCGATCTTTCAGATCCACTGTAAACCGGGAGGTTTCTCCTTCTCTCCAGACTTCGATGCTGCATGCTTCACCGGGCCGGTGTCGGCTTACCCGTTCTAACAGAATGGGGAGAGAGGGGGTGGCAGCACCGTCTACGGACAAAATGACGTCTCCCTTGCGAAGCCCTGCTTCTAGGGCGCCCCCACCGTCGGCCAATCCCGTGACCATGATCCCCTTTACCTCGGGCAAGCCGAGTTCCTCCGCCAGAACTTCGTCGACCGGACGGATATGGACACCCAAGAAGGCACGCTGGACTTCGCCAAATTCAATAATGTCTTGGGCCACTTTTGCTGCTAAATTGGATGGGACAGCGAAGGAATAGCCCGAGTAGCTCCCTGTTCTTGAGGCTATTGCGGTGTTGATGCCCACCATATGCCCTTCGGTGTTCACCAATGCACCACCGCTGTTTCCTGGGTTGACCGCTGCATCTGTTTGAATGAAACTTTCCACAGGAAATACATCCTTGGCGAGGTCGGGCCGCAGAAGTTGGATGCTCCTCGCCTTTGCGGATACAATGCCCGCTGTCACTGTACTGGTCAAGTCAAAGGGGTTGCCAACAGCCAAGACCCAGTCACCCACATGGACATGGTCGCTGTTGGCCCAGGACAATGCGGTGAGCCCTTCAGTTTCGATTTTCAGCACAGCGATGTCTGTTGAGGGGTCGCTCCCGATGAGCTCGGCAACAAATGACCTGTTGTCATTCAAGCCGACCTCGATGGCATCAGCTCCTGCGATCACATGGTGATTCGTGATGATCACTCCATCCGGCGATAAGATTACGCCGCTTCCCGATCCCCTTTGGATTTGCGGTTGTACAGGGGAGTGGAAAAATCCAGACCAGCCACCCTGGTTGGCCATTGTCTGGGACGTTCGAATATGGACCACTGCATCGAGCGCATCGCTGGCTGCATGTCTGAATCCGTCCAAGGGCACTTCGGATTTGGACACCGGGGCAGTGATGCTCGGGGAAACCATGGTCGGGACGTTGGCTGGCCGAGACCAGTTGGTTTGAACGACAGGGGCGGATGCTGCAGGTGTGGAGCGGGAAGCGGAGAATTGGAGGACGAGCCATCCGCCCAGAAGGGCGGAGCAGAGGGGGATGAGAATCGGTCTTACCATGGAGTATTGCAGGGTACTTGACCCAAGTAACGCATCGACGTTCGGTCGAGATCTTCAGAACGTCTTAACAAATGCAATCTGCCAACGGGCTTTCCATGAGAAGCCATAGCAAGGTGAGGCGCACAGGTGGATGCAGATTGCGCCCAATACGAATCAAACAAGAACTCATGTCCAAAATTGATGCGCGCTAGCAATGCTCACTTTTGAAGTGAAATGCAATTAAAGCGCCCCGATATCATGGCTTATTTCAGGCCGATTTCGTTGAGTCGGTGTTCGAGGAAAGCGGCTGCGGTCCATGAGCGATGTGCACCCTTGTCTCCCATGATGGGGTCGAGTGGCATGGCACCTTGCGGGTGCAGAAAGAAAGGGAGGCTGAATCGCGAGGAATCCCGTCCACTGCCCTCAGGCAGGACAACGCGGTGGGTGGTGGACCGCAAAAGTCCGCCCGTGAGGTTTTGTAACATGTCACCCACATTCACTGTTAGGTGCTGACTGTGGGCCTTAACTGGAATCCAATCCCCGTCCATATCGAGTACCTCTAGCCCATCGGCAGAGCTTCCCACGAGCAGGGTGATGAGGTTGATGTCTTCATGACTTCCAGCCCGAGGCGCATCTGCTGGCGCATCTGGAGCGGGAGGGTAGTGAAGAACGCGTAGGATGCTGTTTCCTCCGCTAACATGCGCCGAGAAGTAATCGACATCGAGGTC
>CACAUH010000109.1 GCA_902535565.1 uncultured Bacteroidota bacterium
CCGGCTGCCACGTTCTGAACACTGAAGGACCACAAGGTGGCATTTGGTGGCTTGAAAGCACACTTGGTCATTATTCCGGCGCAGTTGGAGCGGGGCCTGTTGTGTTCGCCGCCGGAGGGAGTTTTTCAGGTTGCACTGACCCGTTGGCTTGCAATTATGTTGCTGAGGCCGACTGCGACGATGCTTCCTGCGTGTTCCCGGAATGCGATGATCCAACAGCGTGCAATTTTGTTCCGAATGCCAGCTGCTATGCCAGCTTCGTGTGTGCTTACAGCTGTCTGGGATGCACATACCAATCTGCCACCAATTATCAGCCAGAGGCCACCACGGATGATGGTTCATGTGTGTTCCCAATGCTCGAAACGCCAGACTGCCTTGGCGATTTGGACAGCGACGGAATCATAGGTGTAAATGACCTCTTGATCATTCTCGGCATCTATGGCAACTCCTGTGGTTGAATTCCGAATTCGACTTGAATCTCACTCAGCCTGCTCTGGATTTGTCCATCCGTTAACGCACCGCATTCGGCTGGCGATCTAGAACCAAAAATCCCCGCTCCTTGGAGATGCGGGAATCTCGTTTTGTAGGCCGTAGGGGATTCCCTCACCCCGGACGAAGGTCGGTTGAGGATCGACCGCATCTTCACCCGAGAATCTTGGAATCCGGAGCTTCCAAGTCCCCTGAGCCAACTGGGACTCAACATCCAAGAAAGGCACTATCTGGTCGGCGTGAACGGAGAAGCGCTCACCGCGGAGGACAACCTCTTCAATGCCTTCCAAGGAACCTTCGGGGTCCAAACCACCCTGCACATCAACGCCTCATCAGAATTCAAGGGAGCGCGGACCCACGTCGTGGAACCCATCCGCAGTGAGAATGCGTTGCGGAAAAGGGGGTGGGTGGAGGACGCTTGACGGCCCCCGACAACGACCGGACTTCCTGTTTCCGAGTCGGTCAGAGCGAAAGAAAGGCACCGAAAGTGCTGTGGCCCTGATGCATCTCTACTTGTAAAAATTTTTCTCGAAGGCCGCAAACTCTCCCCGTCCCAGCACAATCCTTCGCCAAACCGCCTTGATGAATCCCAATCCATACGAGGTCAACTGAATGGCACTGGCGGCAACAGACAAACCACCAATGTTCAAGGACTGATATTGCCAAGATGCCTGAATCAAAATCGCCGTGAAGTAGACACCGTACAATGCTGCGAGCCACGGGATGCCAAGCACGGCCAGTGCAGTGGCTGCTGCCATTCCCAGCGTGAATGCCGCCGGGAAAAAATGAGCGACTTTCAAGCTCTTCGGATGGCGCTTGAACAGGTTGATGCGGGCGATGCCCGAGTTGTGGACTTGCTTGAAGAACTGCCTAAACGTGCTCCGACGCTTGTGGTAAACAAACGCATCAGGGATGAGGGCAGTGCTAAATCCGGCATTCATCACGCGAATGCTCATGTCGATGTCCTCGCCAAACCGCATTTTAGCAAACCCACCCGTTGATTGGAATACCTCCCGCGTATACCCCATGTTGAAACTGCGCGGATGAAATTTCTCCACGCTCTTTGCATTGCCTCGGATGCCACCTGTCGTGAAGAGGGCCGTCATGCTGTAATTGATCGCCTTTTGGACGGGCGTAAACGAATCATCCGAGCGATCGGGGCCGCCAAAGGCATCCACGGGTTGGGTCTGCAGGAAATGGCGCACCGAGCGCACATAATCGGGAGGGATGATGCAATCGGAATCGAGGAAGATGAGATAGTCACCGACGGCACGTTCGGCCCCATAGTTGCGACTTTGGCCCGGTCCGGAGTTGGGCTTCTCATGGTACTTCACTTGCAACCGACCTGCGAATGACTCCACGATGTCTTCGCTGCGAATGTCAGACCCATCCTCCACCACCACCACCTCGAAGCACGCGTCAGATTGCACGCACAGACTTTCCAGCAGTTCCCGAATTTCCTCCGGGCGGTTGTAAAGCGGTATGATGAGACTGAACTGCATGGCAGAAGGAATCACGTGAAAATAAGGCAGTCCGGTTCCGGCAGCAGCACCCTTGCCATGGGAACATGAGTTGACGACCTTCCCAAGGATTCTTCCAGTTTGGGGGGGTCTGGAATCAAAAACCCCCGCTCCTTGGGGGATGCGGGGATCTCATTTTGTAGCCCGTAGGGGATTCGAACCCCTGCTACCAGGATGAAAACCTGGCGTCCTAACCCCTAGACGAACGGGCCAAAAGGGTGCGCAAAGATAGTGCCCGGAATGATTCCGGCAAGCTTGGCCGGAAAGCGGGGTCAACCAAGGTAGGCACGGTACATCCAGACCAGCTTTTCTTGCTCTCGGATGTAGTCACTCATCAGCGCGTTGGTGCCCTCATCGCCTGCCTCTGACGATAGATGCAGTATCGCCCGCTCCCGAAGAAGAATCACACTGAATGCGGCGACACAGTGCTTGAGTGCCTCTGTGCCATTGGTCACATCGCGCACCACGGGCACCTTGCTCACGGCGAGGTATTCCTCGTGGGTGTGCTTGGGGATTCCGCCCAAAGTGAGAATGCGCTCAGCAACCTCGTCAATCTTGAGCTGAAGGTCCGTGTAGAGCTCTTCAAACTTGACATGCAACTCAAAGAACGCGGTGCCTTGAATGTTCCAATGGAACCCCCTTGTGTTCATGTAGAAAACCG
>CACAUH010000110.1 GCA_902535565.1 uncultured Bacteroidota bacterium
GACATTGAGCGATGCGGCCACTGGCGCAACGATTCAGGCAGATGCAGGTGGTGGAACTGTTGACTTCTATTACGGAGCTACTGAGGAAGTTTGTGGTTGCACAGATGCTACTGCACTCAACTATAATGCTGCTGCCACCATCGATGACGGCACTTGTGTAACCGCTTCATGTGGTGAAGGCGAGACATTGGTTCAGTTCACCATGCAGGATGGATGTGGAGTGAATTGGTCTGGCTCTACTTACACATTGACTGATGGGAATGGCGTACAGATTGCCAGTGGAGGATTGGAAACTGCACAGTTCCCTGTCACACCAGGCGTTTCCGGATATGACCTCTTCTGTTTGTCAAATACAGAGTGCTACACGCTGGAGGTTTCCGGTGGTGTGTACCCTGGTTGTAAGGAGTGGCAAATCACCAACTACAATACCGGTGAAGTTCTTTATGACTTCACGAACGGTGATGGTTTCGGTGTCTTCGGTGTCGCTGGACCTGGTGTCGTTTGCGGATGTGTGGATGCGAATGCATACAATTACGACGCAAGCGCAAACACTGATGACGGATCTTGCTTCCTCCCAAGTTGTGATGGGACTGATTCAACCAGCTACCTTCTTCGTTTGACCCATGATTACTGGCTCAATTGGGGTAGTAACGCTGCCTACATCACGATCCCAGGTGGTGACACCCTTTTGTCTGCGGGTTACGTCGATAACGTATACACTCCAGATTATGAGGTGACAGTTGTGGATGGCTTCTGGGAGTTTTGTGTCCCTAACGACGCGTGTCTCCAGCTTTCTGCAGGTGGTGGATCTACCTACGGCCAAGCGCTTTGGGAAATTCAGGACTTCTCAGGCAATGTGCTTCACAATGGCAGCCTCGGTGCTTATGACATCGGATTTGGAGCAAGTGCTGACAACTGCATTCCTGGATGTACCCTCACATCAGCGATTAACTATGATCCTGCAGCTACCGTGAATGACGGCTCATGTGAGGTTTGTGACAATGGTGCTTTGGGCTTCTACTTGACTTTGCAAGATGACAATGGCAACGGATGGTTTGGTAGCAATTATTATCTCGTCGATGAAGCGACAGGTGATACTGTGTTTACTGACACCATGGAACCTGGAGCTACCTCCACTGAAATCGTGAATTGCTTGAACGTTGGTTGCTACACGTTCAGCACAGACGCTTTGTTGGGTACAGAAGGCTGGTCGATCAGTGACAACCTTGGAAACGAGTATGCCCCGTTGACTTATGGTGCTACTGAAGGATGGCCAATTGCCTTCCCGCCGACGATTGCAGGAGAAGCGAATGATTGTGGTTTCTCTGGTTGTACTGACCCGCTTGGCAATAACTACAATGTTTCTGCTACTATCGATGATGGGTCTTGCATTTTCCCACCAGCGAACGACACACCTGAGACTGCTCAGGCCATTGCCTGTGGCATGTCACTCAGCGGTTCTTTGGAAAACTCCAACGGTGACGAATACAGTGGTACAGTGATTCTCGGGAATCCAATTTCTAACAGTGGAGCTGTGTGGTACGAATTCAATGCCGAGAGTGATTATCAGGCATCATTCAATACCTGTCAGTCAGCATACACGAACGATGGTAACGGCATCACTGATACCGATATCGTTGTTTTCATTGAGAACGCTGATGGTTCGTTGACGGCCGTTGCCACCAATGATGACTCTGGAATTGCTGGTTGTGGCTCGGACCCATCTGGCATCTACAACTCTTTGGTGAGCTTCAATGCGCTGCAGGGTGAGAATTACTTCCTCCGTGTTGGTACTTGGGCTGACTTTACCCCCCAAACGGGTATCGTAGTTGAAGCGACTTGTGAGGTTTGCCCATCAGGCTTCCCTTCAAATGACGATGTCTGCACGTTGGCTTTGCCATTGGTTGATGGTGGCTCCTATGATGGTGGCCTCTGCTGCAGTGGTCCAGATGAGGATTTCGGTTTGAGTAGTTTGAGCACGTTTGCGACAGCATACGGTGTGTGGTATGAAATTGAGACGTCTGCTGACTACAACCTCTACAACATTACTGTTGACGCTACTGGAACCGGAGCCATCGGATATGCGCTATACAGCGGCACGGAGTGCGATGATTTGAATGACATCGCAGGAGGTGTCGTTTCAGGATCTGTCCAAGATGACATGAACCAGTGGTTTGGTGCAGTAACTGAAGGCCCTGCTACTGTGGGTCTGTCTCAGCCCTCTGCTGACGTGAACTACTACTTGTACCTCTGGACGACACAGACTGCTGAGTGTGGCAGCTTCAACGTCACGAGCTCTGCTGAGATTTCCGGTTGTACTGATCCGACAGCTTCGAACTACGATGAGACTGCGACTGTCAACAGCGGTTGTCTCTACACGGGTGTCGTTCAGGCGAATGACAGTTGTTCCAATGCCGTTGCTGTTGCATGCGGAGAGACCGCAGCTGGTAACACTGGTGGCTCGACTGCTGCCGGAGGTGACAACCCTTGTGGTACAAGTGGTGCTGGTGTTTGGTACACCCTTGACAATGGAGGTGCAGAGCAGTTGATCACAATCAGCACCTGTGATTCTGAGACCGAGGCGTCCTTCGAAGTTTTCCAGCATGTGGAAACTCCAGATGCGACGCTTGAGGT
>CACAUH010000111.1 GCA_902535565.1 uncultured Bacteroidota bacterium
TCCAGCGTAGTCCCCCGTTCCCGTGAGGGAACCAGACTCGAGAATGCGGTACGCCCAGTTTTCGTGGTCGTCAATCAAGTTTCCACAATCGCGCTTGTAGCCAGTTGGGAAATCTTGGTTGTTCCAATCATCCCACGACAAGGCGGCACCATACGTCACAGAGATCTCCCAACCAGCGCTCGAGCCATCAGCAGCCACTGTAGACTGGGTCAATGTCAACGTACCATCTGAGTTGTTGGCCACAAGGCCAGGACCGGAAGCCAAGTAGAATTCAGCCCCCCCTGGCAAGGCGAAAATGCGCAGGCTGTGTGGATCATAGCCATTGCATGTCTCACCGTCCTCAAAAGCCGCAGGCGTTGTGCTCAAGCAGAACAAGTCAACTGCATACGTAGGGGCATAGGCTCCCACGAGGGTCTCGCTCATGGCATAGGCCACATCCGAGTCACAATTGTCCTCATACACAGGCTCAACAGCCTCTGGGATGGTCAATTCCCCAAGGTGGCTTTGGCAGCACACTGACTGGACCTCTCCATTCTCAACATCGCCTGTGCTGGTGAAACTCGGCGCGCTGTCGTCCGTGACCGAGATGGTCTGATCGTACGATTCGGTCGTTTGGAGCCCGCACTCGTCTGTGGCCGTCACCGTGAAGGTGCGAATGAACGTGTAGCTTCCCTCCAGCATATCGTCGTCTCCATCGCACGTGAACAGGGCATCCCCATCGGAGTGGGTAATCTCCACGGTCGCACTGCCGCAGGCGTCACCGGTCTCATAGGATACGTTACCAAGAGCGTCTACATCCGTATCGAGGTCACAAGTGCCATTCTGGATCAAATCCTGATTGGCTGGCCCCTCGATGGTGAGGCTTGGTGGCGTCGTGTCTTCGATGGTAAACGTGGCGGAAGCACTGCTGCTGTTGCCGCAAGCGTCCGTTGCTGTGAAGCTCACTGTCGCGCTGCCCGTGGCACCACAACTGTCGCTCAAAGCGGTGAAGTCATGCTCGATGGTCACGGCACTGCAGTTGTCAGTGGCGCTGGCACCTGCAAGGAATGCCGCCAAATCAGCCTCATTGCCCAACCCATCGCACTCCACGGTCAGATCGGCTGGAGCCGTAATGTTGGGAGCGGTGTCATCGTTGACCGTAATCGTCTGATTGCAGGTCAGCGTGGTGATGTTGCCGCAATTGTCCTCAGCCGTAATGGTGAAGGTCCGCGTGATGACCGTACTGCCATCACAAGGAGAATCCGTTGCATCTTCATGTGTCACCGTCATCTCAACTTCAGCGTCACAATTGTCAGTCACGTCGGCAAATGCTGCCGTACCGTGGACTTCTACACTCGTATCTGCACCGCAGGCAGCGTCCGCACTGAGCGTTGTGTCTGCCGGGCAGCTGATGGTAAAGGTGGGGGCCACCTCATCCGTCAAATTGAGTATTTGGATGAACTCCGTACTGTTGCCGCAAGAATCTGTGGCCGTGTAGGTGCGCTGATACGAGCCCTCGCAAGGACCACTAAAGAACAAGTCCTCAATGGAGGTGGTCACGCCACTGCATCCATCAGTCGCTGCATAGTCTCCATATGGTGTGTCGGCATCGTAAGCGTCACAAGGGACTTCCACCTCGTTGGCTGCGGAAATCTCCGGAGCCGTGGTGTCGACAATCGTGAAGGTCGCGGTTGTGCTGCTGCTGTTGCCGCAAGCATCGGTCGCCGTGAACTCCAAGGTGGAGTGTCCCACTGCACCGCCGCAGTCGTCTCCTGTCTCGAGTACCTCATGGCTCCAGGACACGCCACTGCAGACGTCACTGGCCGCAGCACCGCCTTGGGTGCTCTGCCACGCTAAGTATTCCATCACATTGCCCATACCGTCGCATTCCACAGTCAGACTCGAGGCCGCTGTGTCGATACTTGGAGCAGTGGTGTCTTCGATGGTGAAGGTCGCTGAAGCATTGCTGCTGTTGCCGCAAGCATCCGTGGCCGTGAAAATCACAGTCGCATTGCCGGTGGCTCCACAGCCATCGCTGAGTGCGTCGAAATCGTGCTCAATCGTGACATCGCTGCAGTTGTCGCTGGCCGTGGCCCCTGCAAGGAACGCTGCCAAATCGGCCTCGTTTCCAGCACCGTCACACTCCACCGTCACATCCGCTGGAGCCGCAATGCTCGGTGCGGTATCGTCGTTGACTGTGATGGTCTGGTCACAGGTCTGCGTCAGGGTGTTGCCACAGTTGTCCTCAGCCGTAATGGTGAAGGTCCGGGTGATCACCGTGCTTCCGTCACAAGGGGAAACTGTCGAATCTGCATGCGTTACCGTCATTTGAACATCAGCATCACAGTTGTCAATGACAACTCTGGTATCGGCAGCGCAGTCAGCATCCGCGCTGAGCGTTGTGTCTGCAGGACAACTTAGTGTAAATAACGGGGGAACCTCATCCGTCAAGTTGATGATCTGGATAAACTGAGAACTGTTGCCACAATCGTCCGTGGCCGTATATGTTCGCTGGTAT
>CACAUH010000112.1 GCA_902535565.1 uncultured Bacteroidota bacterium
CTACGGTGTAATCCGTCAGGTGGGCGAGGTGATTCTTGACCTCTTCAATCTCCACCTCGAGATTGGCAATGCGCTGGTCGGCCTTCTCGCTGTCGAATTTAGAAATGCGCTTGATCCGAATCTCTGTTAGGCGGGTGACATCCTCGTCAGTGACAGGGCGAATGAGGTGCTTTATGTGTGGCTCAAGGCCGGAGTGAATGGCCTGAAGAATGGCCTCCCAAGTCTCGCACTCTTCGATGTCCCGATAGATGCGCTTTTCGATGAAAATCTTCTCGAGAGAAGCAAAATGCCAAGACTCTTCAAGTTCTCCGAGGCGAATCTCCAATTCCCGGCCCAGCAAAACGCGGGTCCTGTCTGTGCTGCGCTTGAGGATCTCCTTGACTCCGAGGAACACCGGTCGGTCGTCTTCGATGACGCAAGCGTTGGGTGCGATTCGAACTTCGCAGTCTGTGAAGGCGAAGAGGGCATCGATGGTTCGGTCGGGGCTGACCCCGTTGGTCAAGTGAATGACCACCTCCACCTTGTTGGCGGTGTTGTCTTCTACCCGCTTGATTTTAATCTTCCCTTTGTCATTGGCCTTGAGAATGCTCTCAATGAGGGATGTGGTGGTGACGCCGTAGGGCACCTCCTCAACCACCAAGGTTTTGTTGTCCTCTTTGCGCAGCTTGGCGCGCACACGAACCCTGCCGCCGCGAAGGCCATCGTTGTATTGCTCGCAATCGGCCTCGCCACCTGTAGGGAAGTCTGGCAGAAGTTTGAAGCTCCTGCCTTTCAAATAGGCAACGGAACCATCAATGAGCTCATTGAAATTGTGCGGCAACATTTTACAGGCAAGGCCCACAGCAATGCCTTCTGCTCCCTGCTGGAGGAGCAATGGAAACTTGACGGGCAGTGTCTCCGGCTCTTGATTCCGGCCATCATAGGTGGCCAACCAAGATGTTGTCTTCGGGTTGAAAAGGGCCTCCTTGGCAAAGGCACTCAGGCGCGTCTCAATATAACGGGGGGCCGCAGCGCGGTCTCCAGTCAAAATGTTGCCCCAGTTTCCCTGACAGTCCAATGCCAACTCACGCTGGCCAATCTGAACCATGGCGTCCCCAATGCTCGCATCTCCATGGGGGTGGAACTTCATCGTGTTGCCAATGGCATTGGCCACCTTGTGGAATCGACCATCGTCCATCTCCTTGAGGGAGTGAAGAATGCGCCGCTGAACAGGCTTTAGGCCATCGTGAAGGTGTGGGACTGCCCGCTCCAAAATGACGTACGACGCGTAATCGAGGAAGTACTCATTGTACATCCCTTTGATGCGTATGACCTGCTCCATGTCGGCACCACTGCCATCGTCCTCCTCTGCACCGTCAGGGGAAACGCCTTCTGGGTCCTTGGGAAGGTCCTCTTGCTCGTCGTGCTCTTGATTCTCCTCAATCATGCGGCTTCGGTGCTTTCCGTATCGGACTTCTCGGCTTCAGGGTCCTTCTCGACGCGGAGGTTCTCAATGATGAAACGCTGGCGATTCGGTGTGTTTTTGCCCATGAAAAAGGACAGCATGTCGTCCAGCTGATGCTCCCCGCCAAGATCGACGGGATCCAAACGGATGTCTTCGCCAATGAAATGAGAGAACTCGTCTGGGCTGATCTCGCCAAGGCCCTTAAACCGCGTGATTTCCGGCTTTGGCCCGAGTGACGCGATGGCATCGAGTCGCTCTTCATCCGTGTAGCAATAGCGTGTCTCCTTCTTGTTCCGAACCCGGAACAGTGGCGTTTGAAGCACATACAAATGTCCCTTTCGGACCAGATCAGGAAAGAACTGCAGGAAAAAGGTCATCAACAGAATCCGAATGTGCATTCCATCCACATCCGCGTCCGTTGCAATCACGACGTTGTTGTAACGAAGACCATCCAGGCCGTCTTCAATGTCGAGGGCGGCCTGAAGCAAGTTGAACTCTTCATTCTCGTAGACCACCTTCTTGGTCAAGCCGTAACAGTTTAGAGGCTTTCCCTTCAGCGAAAACACCGCCTGGGTGTTCACGTCGCGGGCCTTGGTGATGCTCCCCGAGGCACTGTCGCCCTCCGTAATGAACAGGGTGGACTCTTCGGCCCGGTCGTGCTTTTTGGTCAAATGGACCCTGCAATCCCTGAGTTTCTTGTTGTGAAGGCTGGCCTTTTTGGCGCGTTCGCGGGCCAACTTTTTAATTCCGGCCAAGTCCTTTCGCTCCTTTTCGCTTTGAAGAATGCGCTTCAACAAAGCCTCTGCTGTCTCGGGGTTCCGATGGAGGTGATTGGCGAGTTCGACCTTGAGGAAGTCGAGGACAAAGGAGCGCATGCTCGTGCCGCCAGGCCGAATCTCTGAACTGCCCAACTTCGTCTTGGTCTGGGATTCGAAAACGGGCTCCTGAACGCGAACGGCAATGCCCGCCATCAGGCCCATCCGGATGTCACCGGCATCGTGCTCCTTCTGATAGAAATCTCGGACCACCTTCA
>CACAUH010000113.1 GCA_902535565.1 uncultured Bacteroidota bacterium
TTGAGCAAGCTCACCTTGCCCGGGGGCAACACAGTAATCGACTTCACCTGTAGCGCCTTGACCAGCGGCAGCTATGACCACAGTCAGGAACCCAATCAAAACAGGGTGGACGGCACCATGGTCGGCATCCGCAACTATGGCACGCTGACCTTCTCAGGACCACGCGAATCGCGCGTCATGGCCATCCGAACGATGAACGGAGAAGGTGAAATCCTCTGGGAGCACATCGTCTCCGAATCCGACCTCTAGGTCCAGCAAAAGTCGAACTTTGCTCACTTCATCCAGACCCTCTGCAGCCCTTGAATTGTGTCGTCCCTTCACGATGCTTGCACCAATGGTTGGTGCACTGGCCGGGGCAGCAGCGGCCATGGGAGCCAGTGGCACAGCACCATCTTCTCTCCTGTTGATTCGAATTGGAATGGGTGCGTTGATGGCCGGATTGTTGAATGCCGCTTCCAACGCGCTCAACCAAGTGTTCGACATCGAAGTGGATAAAATCAACAAGCCCGATCGCCCTTTGCCTTCCGGTCGAATATCCGTGGCATCAGCGATGGGACAAGCGGTGGTATTGTACGCGGTGGCTCTGTTGCTCGCCTGGCCTCTCTGCAACGAAGATGGGCCAGAGTGTTTTGTTATCGTCTGCATTGCCTCCCTGTTCACGGTCGCCTACAGCGTGCCACCCCTTCGGACAAAACGCTTTGGATGGAGAGCCAACTTGACCATTGCCATCCCGAGGGGATTGCTGCTGAAGGTGGCAGGATGGTCCATTGTGGCTCCTGTCTTTTCCGACACGGAGCCTTGGGTCTTGGGCGGGCTGTTCTTCTTGTTCCTCCTGGGCGCGAGTACCGCCAAGGATTACGCTGATATCGAAGGCGATGAACGCTGTGGAATTCGCAACCTGCCCATTCGAATGGGATGGCACAGGGCACACGCGTGTACCTCTCCCTTCTATGTCCTTCCGTGGCTAATGATGATGGCCATTCCGTTGCTTTCGACCCCGCTCCTCACTGCGCCCCCACTGGGCTTGATTGTGCTTGGCGGAATCTGTGCCGCATACGGCACCTGGGTTGTTCTCCTGCTCCGGGATGAACCCACCAGAATGGGACAAGAGGGCAACCACTTGGCTTGGTTTCACATGTACGTTCTCATGATGACCGCCCAGATCGGATCAGGCCTCATTTACCTTTGCTAGTGCATTCTGCTCTCCAAGGGTTCAATGCACAATGACAAGGCGCAATACCGATCCGCCTCCTGCATTCTCGACGGCATGAAGGGTGTATATGCCCGATGGATGACTGGAGAGATCCCATTCCATGGACTGACCCAACATCCGCGATTGGTCAACCAACCGGCCTGCACCATCCCGCAGGACGAGCACTCCCTCAAAGTGGGTGCCAAATGTCAAATGAAGCGACTGCCGGACGGGATTTGGCAAGGCAGACATGGTGAACCCGGTCTCTTCGGCCATACCCAACGGAACGTCCACCAACACTGTCACGGAACAGCCGCTGTCATCGGTCACCGTTAGGGTCCACTCTCCTGCCCCAAGGTCATCGGGATCCTCTTGGCCTGTGTTGCCTGTGGGGCCGGTCCAGAAGAAACCATAGGGCTCGACTCCGCCGGTCACCGTGATCGAAACTTCACCATTATCCTCGTTGGGATTGGCCCCCTCAATGGAATCGACCGTGACGGTCATTCCTGGCGGGTCGACAACGACGATGCTTGCGGTATCGGTGCACGTCCCCATGGATGTCATCAGGACTGTCACCTCTACACTGTATTCTCCTGCTGAAAGCCCTAAGAAATTGCCCGCTGAGTCCGCAGATTCGCCGTTCAGGAGGTAGGATGACACAATCATATTGTCCGCAACAAAAGCAGAAACACTGCCGTCCGCCCCACCGGCGCACTCTGGTGATGCCGCCACCAAAAACAAGGCCGGATCCGATGCGGGTTCGATTGTGAAGACCTCTACTGCACCGCAGGTTGAATCTCCATCCAACACCTCAAGTAAATAGTCTCCAGGGGCCAGTGAATCAAAGGCTTCTCCCGTCCATTGCCCGCTGAGCACTTCGGGTCCGGTCAGCACAAAAAACACGGAATCTGTCAACGCAGAATCTACTGTGAACTCTGCTGAACCGTCTACCTCACCAAAACAACTCTCCCCTGTTACAGAAACATTCAACAATACCAGGTCACAGTATGTACAACTGCCATCTTCCGCGGTGGCTTGCGGATTGAAATTGGATGCAGTTTCATCCGTGCATCCCACACAGGATGTGAATTCGCAATCGTCTGCATCAATGGTCGCCGCTGGGTCAAAATTGCAGGCCTCGGAATTCAAACATCCCGCACAGGAGGAATACTCACACAGGCCGCTTTCAATGATGGCCTCAGGACTGTAGTTGCATGCGAGGGGATCGGTGCAGCCATAGCAAGTGAAGTCGCACAGATCGAAGTCA
>CACAUH010000114.1 GCA_902535565.1 uncultured Bacteroidota bacterium
TGAAGAGGGGGGCAACTATGACACCCTCGACGCCCTTCGTGAGGAGATCAACATGGTCGACGAGGCCATTATCGAACTCTTCGCCCGCCGCATGGGCATTAGCGGCTGCATCGGTAAGGAGAAGAGGGAGCGCGGCATGACCATTCTTCAGAACAAGCGGTGGCGAGACGTGCTGGAGAAGAACCTCGAAAAGGGAAAAAAGTATGGCATCGACGATGGCTTCTTAGCCGACGTTTACCGCGCAGTTCACCAGGCGTCCATCCGAATCCAGAAGGACATCATGAAGAAGTAATGGAGCAGAGGGCCTTTTCTGAAACTGCCCCAGTTCCCAACTTGTATGTGTCAATGGATCATCACAGGCCTGCGAAGAATGCCGCTCTCGTTGGTGAGGGTCAAATGATATACGCCGGGTGCCCAATCGGACACGTCCAAGGCCATGGTGAGGGTGTTCCATTTGAAGTGTGTTTTGAGCGATCCGATGCTGTTGAAGATTCTGACCTCGGTGGGGTAAGCAGGTGTTTCCCACTGGAGTTTGAGCCAACTGTCTGTCGGTTGTGGAAACACGGCCAAAGCGCTGGCCATTGATTCATCCAATCCACTGAAGACAAATCCTTCTCCAAGACAAACTGTTTCTGAGGCACATCCGTCGTCGTTGAGTATATAAGCGCAAAGGGACACCTCCTCATCTGACCACACCACGGTGGCTCCGTCGTCATTGGCGCTGACGATAGCGCCTCCAGAGACATCCCAAACCACGTCCCACGCAAACGGAATGTTGGCATCGAAGACATAGTTGTATTCCACCCCATTTTGGAGGTCGGAGCCTGGGCCTGAGAGAATGCCGGGGGTGATCGGGTCTGGCTCGTTTACCGTGACCTCAACGGTGTCTGTGCAACCCAGCGCGTCAACCGCGGTGATGGTGTAGGTTCCCGCTGAGACGCCAGCACCTTCCTCACCGGCTTCGTCCCAATTGATCGTGTACCCACCATTGTCTTCAATCGCATCAACCTCGATGGAGCCGTCCATTGCACCAAAACAGGAGATGTCCGTCGCGTCGATCAAAAGCTCGAGAGCAGCAGACTCCGGAATGGTGAACTCTTCCTCGATTTCGCAGCCATTGCCATCGCTGATCAGGATGGAGTAGGTCCCCGGTGGAATGTTGGTGGGGTTGAGGATGCCCCAATCGGCGTCATAGGGTTGGACACCGCCGGATACCCCGAGCAGGGCAATACCGCCCGTCTCGCCAGTGCATGGTGGCGGGGTGATGGTGATCAGGGCATAGAGGGTTTGGCTTCCAGTTTCCACTTCGGTTTCGAAGTCCGCGCTGCACCCATTGCTGTCGGTCACGGTCAGCACTTGGCTACCCACAGTGAGGTTGGTGGACAGTCCGGATGAAGTGGCAGGTTCGCCGTTCCAAGAGTAGAGCCATGGACCGAGGGGGCCCGAGGCCACAGCCTGGCCGGAAGCGGAGGAGTCCCCTAGACACAGGACGGGATCGATGGTGATGTCCACTTCCCAGGGGATGTCGAATTCAAGCTCGAATTGCGTGATGTCACTGCAACCATTGGCATCCACGACTTGGGCAGTGTAATCGCCTGCGGAAAGGCTGTCAGGGTGCGCCTCACCAAAGACAAACCAACTGTAGGGGGCGACACCGCCATCCAATGTCAGCACCACACTGCCATCATTGCTGTCGGAACAACTTGGTGGGAGAATGTCGACCAAGGATGCCTCAGGATTCCAGCCCACAGCCACGACGGTGTCAATGCACCCAGCCCCAGCGTTGGAGTAGTATACCGTGTACTCATTCCCTTGGTTGTTGCCGTTGACAAAGGCAAAGGGGTCTGTGCTTCCATTGCTCCAGAGGTAGGTACCGTTCGATTGGCTGTCTAGGGCGTCAATATCGCTGCCGGCATACTCGCCGTTGACCTGTGCGAACCCCTCGTCCAGAGAGACGTCTCCGGCATCTGATTCGAAACGGTGATGGGCCAGCAGGTTGGCCTCCAAGGTGGTGTTCGGGCAGAAGGTCACAGTTGACCAAGTGGTCGAGTCCATGGCGACGTCCCAAATGGCAAACTGGTCCATGAACCCCTCGAACTCGTGGTTCCATCCGCCTCCCGGTCCGCCCCCACCGGCTTCACTTTCACCATCGTGTAGCCGAATATCGCCAGTGGCGCCAATGACGCCTCCTCCGGGGTGAAGGCCCAAGGTGTCGGTGAACGAAATGTCACTGAACCCTACACCTTCGAGAGCCACCCAGAGTTCTCCCTCTGCTGCATTGCAAGACCATCCAGCGCGCTGCCATTGTCCAGCCTCGGCCCCGTCGATGGATGTCCAGACACCTTCCGGATTGGCGGAATTGGCATCCCACCAACCGCCCCAGAGGGTTCCGCCGTCGAGATAGAGGGCCAGTCCGGCGTCCTCATCACCTTCGACGTAGAGAATTTGCTGG
>CACAUH010000115.1 GCA_902535565.1 uncultured Bacteroidota bacterium
TTCCACAACCGCGTTCCAGAGAACATTATTGAAGATGGTTGGGGTAATAAACAGCGTTTCATGGGACCTTCCCTCAGTCTTAAGCGCAGCTTGGAAGGTGCCCTTCACTTGACCGTGATTGACCACGGTGAAAGTCAAGTATGCGCAACTCCAAACCAGCCCTGCCGTGTTAAAAATGAAGCGTCTTCGGTCGGTCCGAACAAAGCGAGCCGATATCAACAGGAAAATCAAAAAAGGAAAGGTGTAAAGCGGGTCGGCCACAGCAATCGTGCACCACGCCACGCGCTCATCGGAGAACGGTGCAAAAAGCTGTGTGCCGTATGTCGTGAAGCAATCGAGCAGCACGTGGGTGAGAAAGCCCCAAAAGAACAAGCGAACCCAACCCCTCATATCCGCATCAGGCGCTTCCCATGCCGCTGTACAATAGCGCTTTTTCACATGGCGCCAGAGTCCATAAACAGCCGCAGGAACATAAAGGGCCAAGGGCAACCAAGCTCCTGGCGCGAGAATCTGGCTCAGAAAATTCAATGCAAAACCAATGAGCACCAAAGCAAGAGCTTTTGTCATTCCGGCCACCCAAGAATGGAATCGACTGCGGTAAACTTGGTCTGTCAACCAACCAAAGGCCAACGCCCCCAAAACACAGAACAAGAGACTGTGACTGATGCCCCGATGAAAGGCCAGGTTGTCCAGCTCGCTGAGGAAGTATTTGCCCAAGACATCCATGTCGGGGATCGTCCCGGCCACCGCACCCCAGACCATGGCGCGATTGCCAATTTTGCGCCCCAGCACTGCCTCGCCAACAGCAGCCCCCAGCACAATCTGAGACAGTGAATCCATGTTGCAAAGATCATCGGTCGCGGCATATGAAGAGTGGCAAGGGGCCATCGATTCAATGGAACGCTCAAAAGCACCTGCATTGCATCCACAAGTCGGGACCGAAGCGCCACCTTAAAGGGCCTGATAACCCTTAATTTTCGCTGAGCCCTCGGGACAGAAGAATCCTGAAGCTCCCAAATTCAGGGTGCACCAAAAACGGCCCAGGCGGGCAGTGCTGTCCAATCAAAGTCAAACAGTGCTGCGTTTTCCCAAGAACTGCCCGCTGTGCTCGTGGGCCCTTTTGAGGCCACCCAATCTGGCGCCCAATAGCACCAACCCGAGCAAACGGCACCGCCAAGGGAGCCGAGGGCAGAATCCAACGCCTCCATGTAAGCCAGTTGTCCTGATGGGGTAAATGGGTAGCCAAGAGTCTCGTCGCCGGTCCACCACAGGTTGTCTGTCCAGTCCGACCATTCTGCAGTCCACGCGTAAGCCGTCTCAGCGAGAAACACTGGGCGCCCTAGAGCTCCATGCAAGTCGTTCACATGGTCAGCAATGGCCTCGACATCTTGAAGGTGCCACTTGCTGTATTGACTCACGGCCAAGACATCGGGGGTGTAACCCTCATCGGCCAGCATTCCAAAAAACCATGGAGCTGCTTCGAGATTGGCCACGTGCACCGCAACCTGACAATTGGGGAACACATCTTCGACCGCTTGATGGCCTGCCGCCAAGAGTTCCGACAGCGGTTCAAACCCATCTTCAATGCCCCCATGCGGCAGCATCATGCCGGGGTTGATCTCATTGCCCAGCTGAACCATCACCGGTTCAATGCCGCGCACTTGAAGGCTCTTCATCGTGCACTCGATGTGACACACCATGGCCGACTGGAGCGCTTCGAATGTCATTCCGGACCATGCACGCGGGGGCACCTGATGCTCAGGGTCCGCCCAGCTGTCACTGAAATGGTAGTCGATTAGCAAGCCCACGCCAAGTGAATCCCACCGCTCCGCTTCTTGGAGCACCTCCAGCCAGGAGCTTCGAAGCCCCTCGCTTGGGTTGTGCCACACCCTGAGCCGCACCAAGTTCACCCCCTGCCCTGCCATCCACGCCCTCGGCGCAGCGATATCCTGCCCCACTTGATCTTGATACACGACCCCGTCAGCCTCCATTTCAGGCAAAAACGAAACGTCCACTCCGCGCCACATCTGGGCACAAGTAGAAGGACTCACGACCACCATACCGCAGAGGCCAAACCAGAAGAAAAGCAACGGTCTGCGCATCAACAGAAAATTACGCCAATTCAGAGCACCACCTTCTCAATGGCGGCTATTCCAACAGCATCACAATCGGCGTTCACTCTGCATCCCATCGTATTCATATGATGGAGTGGCCGCTACAAAAACAAATCGAGTCTCCCCTTGTGAGATACAAAGCAGAATGTGGTGCATTCATCCGTCTTTCGTTCATTCGCATCACCACCGGTAAGTCTGCACCATGAAACTTCAACTGCTTCCCTTTCTCCTCTTCTCACCATTGCTCTTGAGCAGTCAGATTGATGGAGACAACATCTTCTCTGTTGATCAGGTCATCAGTATCGATCTCGCGTTCCCT
>CACAUH010000116.1 GCA_902535565.1 uncultured Bacteroidota bacterium
TTGCTTACCCTGTATGGATCGCCATGGGATGACGAGGGCACACTCGGCATTCAGAGTGGAGGCACAGGCGCAGAATCTGCTGCAGCTGCGCGAGACTCGCTGGGTTTGAGTTTTATCTCCGACTCCACCACAGTGCAGGGGATTAACACCTATGTATGGACTTGGGTCGAAGATGACTTCCGGGTCACGGGACAGATGGCCCAAGGACGCAATGTCACCGCAACCGGCTCCTTTGCCTCGGCGATGGGGGACGCAAGTGATGCCACTGGAAACTACAGCCATGCCACCAACCGCAACACGACAGCCAGTGGAACCTGCTCCAGCGCAATGGGAGAAGGGACTGAAGCCTCGGGAACCGCAGCGCATGCACAAGGCATGTTTACGGACGCGACCGGCACCACCTCACACGCCCAGGGATACAATTCAAAAGCACTTGCGAACTATGCGCACAGCGAAGGCTATGGTTCACAAGCTCTAAATACAGCAGCCCATGCCGAAGGCTGGAATACCATCGCCTCCGGATTGTTTAGTCATGCATCCAATCGAAACACCATCGCCAGTGCAACGTGTGCTCACGCCGTAGGTGAAGGAACTCAAGCCACTGCGGACGCTGCTGCGAGTGAGGGCTTCAACACCACAGCGTCTGGGTTTGCCGGACATGCCGAAGGGTATGAGACGACGGCCAGTGGATACGCATCCAGCGCGGGGGGGTACTACACGGTAGCGGATCAAGCTTACCAAACCGCCACCGGCAAATACAACCTGACAGAACAGTCCGGGATTCTGTTTTCGGTGGGAAATGGAACAGCAACTGACATGCGGTCTGATGCGCTGCAAATTCACGAGGACGGAAATGCGGTAATCGCGGGCAACCTCGAATTCAACGGCATCAGCTTGCAAGACACCTTGGCTTCCCTCCACGACCGGATTACTGCCCTCGAATTGGCATTGGAGTCCATCTTGTCCGAAATGACAGCCCCCTCGAACGACTGAATTTGCAGGGGCGTTTTTTGTTCGGGGAGTTGAATCGCTTTCATTAATTTTGCCCTCCGACTTTTGCGGAATGCCCCATGGTGTAATGGTAGCACACCGGTTTTTGGTACCGTTTGTCAAGGTTCGAGTCCTTGTGGGGCAACCACAAAAAGTCATGGCCGACGAGGCCACACCAAGACCGGCACTGAGGTGACCGGTCTTTTTGTTTTCCGTGCGACCTTGTCCTTCGATGGAGAACGATGTCCTGAATCTAATTGGCGGTGAGCATCAACCCGCTTTGAGTGGAGCGTGGCTAGACAACGTAGAACCCGCCACTGGAGCCGTCTACGGTCGCATTGCCCGGTCTGAAGCTGCGGATGTAGAGGCAGCTGTGGCTGCCGGTCGAAAGGCCTTTCCAAAATGGAGGACTTGGTCCCCTTCCGACCGCAGAGCTGTCCTTTCAAGGCTGGCAGACAAAGTGGTTGAGAACGCAGATATGCTCGCCGATGCAGAGTCACGAGACAACGGAAAACCCGTCTCTCTCGCCGCTGCAGTGGACATCCCCAGAGCGGAACAAAACCTGCGATTCTACGCCTCCGCTGCAGAGCAATTCGCCAGCGAAAGCCACGCCATGGGCGACGGCTCCGTGAACTACACCCTGCGCAAGCCCCTCGGCGTGGTCGGCTGCATCAGCCCATGGAACCTCCCGCTTTATTTGTTCACCTGGAAAATCGCGCCCGCCCTGGCAAGCGGCAACTGCGTCGTGGCCAAGCCCAGCGAGGTGACACCCATGACCGCCTTCCTGCTGGGTCAGTGGGCCAAGGAAGTTGGCCTGCCCGACGGGGTGCTCAACATCCTGCACGGACTTGGACCAGAGGTGGGACAAGCCATTGTGGACCACCATCACGTAAGGGCCATTTCGTTCACCGGAGGGTCGGCTACAGGCGCCGCAATTTCGGCGGCAGCAGCACCCAAATTCAAAAAGCTCTCCCTCGAGCTCGGCGGAAAAAACGCCACTGTGGTGTTTGACGATGCGGATTTCGAGGACGCTGTCTCCACCACCATCCGAGCAGCATTTGCGAACCAAGGGCAAATCTGCCTTTGTGGTTCTCGCATCCTGATCCAAGACACCATCTACGAGCGATTCCGCGATGCGATGGTCTCCAAGGTGTCCAAAATGCGCATCGGCGACCCTCTTGATCCCCAAACCCGCATGGGCGCGGTGGTGTCCCGAGCACACAGGGACAAGGTTCTCGCCGCCATCAATACAGCCCGTGGAGAAGGGGGCACCATTCTTTGTGGCGGTGGGCGCCACCAGCCAGCGGAACCCAGACTCAAGGGAGGCTTCTTTGTCCAACCAACCCTAATCGAAGGGCTGGATCACAACTGCATCACCAACCGAGAAGAAATTTTTGGGCCTGTGGCCACTTT
>CACAUH010000117.1 GCA_902535565.1 uncultured Bacteroidota bacterium
CCCTGACGTTGAGTTCATGATGCGAATTACACCATTTCCTCATGCATCCATACTCTGCCTCTGCTTTCTCGTCGGAAGCTGGTCAATGCCCACATCCACTTCAGGTCAGGTTGGATGGGACACAGCTCGGGTCTGGACCGACTTCGATGCAGCCCTGCAACGACCGGAACGGGTGCTCAGGCTGAACCTCACCCGTTCCAAATGGAAAGAAATGGACCACAGGCTTCGCCGATTCCAGCATCTCCGCGAGCTCGTTTTAGACCGAAACAAGATTGACACGATTCCCGCTTGGCTCGGTGAGTTGAATACGCTCGAACGGTTGAGCCTACAGTCCAACCAAATCCGCACCATCCCCCCCTCAGTGCTGGCGTTGTCATCTCTTCGAGAACTCAACCTTGCGGACAACGAAATCGAAGGCATACCCGAGGACATCGACCTGATGAAAAGCCTCGAAAGGCTCATCCTTTGGTCCAATCTGGTGGGTCACTTCCCTCCGTCGCTCAGCCGACTGGAGAGGCTCTCCGAACTCGACCTGCTTCACAACGAAATGTCCATGGATGAGCAAACTTGGGTAAGGGAACTCCTTCCCAACGCCCAGCTCCACTTTAGCGCGCCATGCCAATGTCGGTTCGACGATTAAAGCCATTCCGCGTCGTGATCACCGGCGTAGAAAACTCAGGCAAAACAACCCTCACTGCGCACCTGGCTGAAGCCCTCGGGTGGCCATGGATTCAAGAAGCTGCAAGGTTTGATACAGCCGTTATCGAAAACCGTGTTGAACCGGATGATCTCCAGCGTCTTCTTAAAACATTTCGGGACACCACACCTCCCGCAGACCAGATTCTGTTTGATACCGGGCCCATCGTCCTCAATCTCTGGGCGCAAACACGCCATGGTCTTGCACTTGACGGTGTGGAAGCGGCCATGGCAAACGTCGATTTGTTCCTGTTTTGCCGTACCCTTTCCCATTGGGAACCGGACCCCCTGCGGTCCCTTCCCCAAATGGAAGACCGCCTTGACTTAGAAGAGCGATACCATGACGCCCTCGTCAACAGTGGTCGGCCATGGGCTAACCTTCCCGCGATGTCCCTGAACGAACGTCTTATTCTGGCGAAAACAGCCATTAAATCCCACATCGAACCGTGACCGAACCCAGCCATTCTCCGCGTATCGCTCAGATGGAACGCGCCTTCGAAGCCGTGGCCGTGGCTTTGAGTCTGGGCTATACCTATGGATATCTGCAAGGCTGGACCCCTTGGTGTTTCGGCCCCGCTGCTGTGGGCGCCGCAATTCTAGGATGGTTGTGCTGGCAACGCAACATTTTGGCCGAGGCCATGCTACAGGTCTTTTATGTGCTCTTCGCCATTTATGGTGCTTGGGTGTCCTCCCAACCGCAGGACTGGACACCCCAAACCCGATCAATGTCGTGGCACCTCATGGCCATCGGCTGCATCGCCCTCCTCACATGGGGGGTCGCCTGGAGTTTGAAACGCTGGACCCAGAGTGCATTGCCTCGGACAGATGCCTTCACCACCGTCTTCAGCCTTTGGGCCACTTGGCTTATGGTGCAAAACCACCACGCCAACTGGGCCTATTGGATCATCATCGATGCCGTTGCCATCTTTCTCTATGCAAAACGCGGCCTTCCAATCGGGGCCGCGCTTTACGCCATCTACTTCGTGATGGCTGTTGTGGGGTGGTTCGGTTTCTAAACCGTTCGCATCAGCGAATGATGAACTTCACCGGAATGGTATACTGCACGCTAACCGGCTTGCCTTGCTGACGGCCCGGCTCAAAATCGGGCAATGAGCTCACAACCCGCAAGGCCTCCTCGTCCAAGCGTGGATCCACCGGCCGCAGAACGCGACCGTCCCTCACCTTGCCGTCTTTTCCAACAACAAAGTAGACAAACACGGTTCCCTGAATGCCCGCATCCTTTGCGATAGGAGGGTACTTCGTATTGGAGCTGACATATTTGATGATCTCCAATTGTGTGCACTGGTCTCGCTCTTGTCCGGTCTTGCTCTTGCAAGGCCCGAATCCAGGCATGTCCTCCACGATCATGAATGGAATGTCCTCTTCGACGACTTCCTCTTCCTCAATCTCGACAATTTCAATCTCCGTGTCCTCGTCAATCTCGATGTCCTCAATGACCAATTCCTCTTCGATTTCCTCTTCATCATCTACGATCTCAATCACCGTATTCTGTTGTGGAGGTGGCGGGGGCGGTGGCGGTGGGATGACGTTCACGGGAATCACCTCGTCTTCGAGGAGGTCCACCTCAAAGTCGAGGGCGCGAACGATGTTCACATCGTAACTCGTCCATGCCAAGGCGGCGAGCAAAAGGGCCAAAACGGAGGTGAATCCGATGGATCTCCATGTTCCCC
>CACAUH010000118.1 GCA_902535565.1 uncultured Bacteroidota bacterium
AAGACCCAACGAAGACAGGTATGCGTTCAGCGCCATTTTCGAATTGGACAAGGAGGGGGTTGTCGTGAAGGAATGGTTTGGCCGAACGGTCATCCACTCCAACCGCAGGTTCACATACGCCGAGGCGCAGGAGCGTCTTGAAACGGGAAAGGGCGATCTGGCAGATGAGGTGAAGCGCCTGGACTTGCTTGCCAAAAAGATGCGTGCCCGCAGGTTCAAGGCCGGTGGCATCGATTTCAACACCGAGGAGGTCAGGTTTCGCCTCGACGAGGAGGGCAAACCTGTAGAGGTGCTAATCAAACGCATGCTCGACGCAAACCGACTGATCGAGGACTTCATGCTGCTGGCCAATGTGAGGGTGGCAAAGTGGATTGCCGGATGCAAGGGCCAGCGTGCGCCGGGTGCCGTGTATCGCGTTCACGATTCACCCGACCCAACTAAACTTAAGTCGCTGCGGCAGTTTGTCGCCCAGTTTGGATACAAGATGCCAGAAACAGAGCCCGGTCAGGCGCATCGTGCCATCAGCCAACTTTTGAAGATGGCGGAGGGCAAGGACGAGGAACGCATTGTTAAGCAGATGGCCATTCGTTCCATGGCCAAGGCCGAGTACAGCACGGAGAACATTGGCCACTATGGCCTTGCCTTTGAGCATTACACCCACTTCACGTCGCCAATTCGTCGCTATCCGGATATGATGGTTCACCGGGGCTTGCAGCACTACCTTGACGAAAACCCCCCTTTGGACACCCAGGAGCTTGATGGCCCGTGTGCCCACAGCAGTGAGCGCGAAAAACGGGCAGCGGAGGCGGAGCGAGCAAGCATCAAGTACAAGCAAGTCGAGTTTCTTGGCGGTCAACTTGGCGCTGAATTCGATGGTGTGGTCAATGGCATCTCTTCCAAAGCGGTGTATGTCGAGCTTAACGACAACAAATGCGAGGGTTATGTTGACATACGGGACATCTCGACGGACCGGTTTTCAATCGATGCCGAGCGACAATGCCTTGTGGGTCTGCATACAGGTCAAGAGATTCACATGGGCGCGGCTGTCCGGGTTCGGGTTGTTCGGGCTGATGTGCAGCGCAGAGAGCTCGAATTCGAGTGGTTGGGTTAACCGAGGATGCCCCGGTTTGGCAACGTATTTTTGCACGAAACGCCGTGAGGCGGAAAAGCGCTCTTAGCTCAGTTGGTTAGAGCAGGGGACTCATAATCCCTGGGTCGCGGGTTCAAGTCCTGCAGGGCGCACAAGGGCTTAGCCCATTTGGCCGAGCAACAGTATGAGGTCGGTTGTCGTAATCACGCCATCACCGTTGAGGTCGTAAGCGATGCTTGCTTTCGTCACGGGCTGCAAGAAGAACGAAAGGAGGTTGAGGAGGTCACCGAGCGTCATGATGAGATGTGTTGCTTGCCTGTTGTCTACGAAACGGCATAATAATTAGACGAACACTAATATAGTAAATACGAACAACAAAATCAAGGGGCTGAAACCGGGGTTTTTCTGACACCACATTGCTTGGTTTTTGTGTGAATTGAAGAGCGGAGCATGTGTGTATCTTCGCCGTCCCTTTTTCGGGCAATTAGCTCAGTTGGTTCAGAGCGTTCGCCTCACACGCGAGAGGTCACTGGTTCGAATCCAGTATTGCCCACCCCCCCAAGGGGCCTCACCCCCAACCTGAGGTCCCGGCCCCGCTCCTTTTTGAGGAGTCGGGGCTTTTTCTTGCTTCCCGGAGTAAGCGCTGTTTCTTTGTCGTGAGGCCCCGTAGTTCAACGGATAGAATAGACGTTTCCTAAACGTTTGATCCAGGTTCGATTCCTGGCGGGGCTGCTACTTTTTCCCAATCCCGCGCATTTGACCTCTTCCTCGGCATCTCGACTCGATGGATCTTGGCGCCGCCTTCTCAGTGGCAGCGGCGTGGTTTTGGGTTTCAAACTTCTCGGTGCCTTGGGAGGGTTCCTATTTTCCTTGTGGGTTGCCCGGGCACACGGGGATGCGGCCATGGGCCGGGCAGAGCTTTTCATTCTGTGGGTGACAGTTGGGGCCACCTTGCTTCGCGGTGGTTGGGAAGGGGCTGTTGTCAAGGTGTTTGGGGCATGGACATCGAGCGGAGAGGGGCATCTAGTGAGGCGCGGTTTTCAGAAGTGGACGCGGATTATGGTTGCCATTGGCATGTGCACAGGAGGGGGGGGTTGGTTGATTTTCGGTGATGGCCCCGCGGGCGAGGCTACATGGTTGGGATGGGCAATAGGCGCTTGGGTGCTCATAGGGTGGTTGGCTGAGGCACTTCGGGGAACCGGCCATGTGAGCACTTATG
>CACAUH010000119.1 GCA_902535565.1 uncultured Bacteroidota bacterium
TTGAGGACACCACCAATCCAACCATTGATACGGAGGCCACAGGGGAGACCGTAGAATGCGACGGCGCCGGCAATCAAGAAGCACTCAATGCTTGGCTTTCGAGCCACGGCGGAGCCACTGCCAGCGACATTTGTGGTGGCGTGACGTTCTCCAACAACTTTACGGCCCTGAGCGATGGGTGCGGTGCCACAGGCAGTGCGACTGTGACCTTCACCGCCACGGATGATTGCGGAAATGCCAGCAGCACGACGGCGACGTTTACCATCGAAGACACCACGGCTCCGACTTGGAACCCGTACGATACATACATGAATGCGGCCTGTGAGGATTTGCTCGATCCAGAGGATCCCACACTCGTTCCCATCAGCGCTGAGGACATCTGCGGTGGGGTGAGTTACTCTATTGAAGCATACCAGCTGTCTGGCGGATGTCCGGGCACTTGGATGCGCATTTGGACGGCGACGGACGAATGCGGAAACGCCTCTGTAGAGACCGAACAATATGTCCAGCTTTTCGACATCATTGCTCCAGTTCCTGTCATCACCTGTCCAGCCGACTTCACGGTGAGTGCTGATGAGAACTGCCAAGCCGACACATCGCCGGCAGCGGCAGGGGAGGCCACGGCGACAGCAACAGACAACTGCGACAGCGATGTGGACATCATTATCTCGCATACCGACGGTGAGCTCACAAGCCTTTGCGAAGGACAATACAGCTTTACCCGGACTTGGACAGCGGACGCCATGGACGATTGTGATAACCCTGCTAGCACAAGTTGTGAGCAGCTCATCACTGTTGAAGATACCTCGGCGCCCATCATAGGGACTGCCGCAGCCGATCTAACGGTGGAATGCGATGGTGCAGGAAACCTGGCTGACTTGGAAGCTTGGTTGGCTGATAACGGAGGGGCAGAAGCCACCGACAATTGCAGCGCCATCACCTGGAGCCACAGCGATGCTGCGCTCAGTGATCTGTGCGCCGCCACAGGGGCTGTGAGCGTGACCTTTACCGCTACCGATGATTGTGGCAACGCGAGTCAGACAACAGCGACCTTCACCATCGAAGACACCACAGCACCGGCGTTTTCCGGGGATGTGGAGGTCAGCATTTCTTGCGATGAGTGGGCATGCGACGCGGATGCGCTTCATGCGCTCGGGATCTTCTCAATTGACGAAGCTTGCGGCTTGTACACGCTCGAAGCATCCTGTGTCGCGTTCAGCGGTGGATGCGTGACACCTGTTGGTGCCTATCAGGCCAACTACACTGCCACCGACGAGTGCGGCAACACAAGCGCATTCAGTCAGATTGTCATCTTGACTGATGATGTGAAACCCGTGCCGAGCATCACCTGTCCCGCTGAGGCCAACTTGACGGCGGATGCAAACTGCGATGCTGACCTTGATCCGTCCAATACGGGAATGGCCATTGGAAGCGCCACGGACAATTGTGATGCTGCCCCAGAAGTTGTGGTGACCCACACTGACGGCCCGGTTTCGGAAGGTTGTGCAGGCAGCTACTCCTTTACGCGGACGTTTACAGCAACAGCGACGGATCACTGTGGAAACACGGACAGCATCAGTTGTGATCAGCTGATTACGGTGAGCGACGAGACTGCTCCTGGTGCACCTGTCCTCGATGGACCTGCAGATGCAGAGGTGTTGCTGGATGCAGATTGCGCGACCGACGCCAGCCCTTCTGTTACGGGAGAGCCAACGGCCACTGCGACGGACAACTGTGACGCGTCACCATCCATTGCAATCACACACGAGGACAGCGCCCCGACCTACACTTGTGTGGGAGACGACACGGCAGAAGGCAGCTACACCTTCCTTCGGACCTGGACTGCTGTTGCTACAGACGACTGCGGAAACGTGGGCCCTGCCAGTACGCATGTTCAAACCATCACCGTCAGCGACGAGATGGCGCCTGACTTCGCAGGAAGCGCGAATGTCTTCGAAATTGCCTGTGATCTCTATGACGAGGCCACACAATACGATGTGATGGTAACCGACAATTGTGACAGCGACGTCAGCATTGTTATCCTGAGCAATACGGAGGTCAGTGGCAGCTGCGCCGGAGCCTTCCTCCGGACCTATGAAGCCACAGACGACTGTGGCAACAGTGTGCAGTTTGAGCAGGCCATCAGCCTGATCGACTCTGTCGCACCGCTTCTCACCTTGACCTGTCCTGCAGACGCGACGCTCGAAGCCGACGCTGCTTGTGGTGCAGATACATCGATTGCTGCTCTTGGAAATGCAGATATCACGAC
>CACAUH010000120.1 GCA_902535565.1 uncultured Bacteroidota bacterium
CATGGACCCCAGTGCATGCAACTACGACGATACTGCAATCATCCCCGACGCATCATGCGAGTCCCTCAGTTGCGCAGGGTGTACCAACCCCGCCTACACGGAATATGACGCCTCTGCCACCATTGATGACGGGTCCTGCCAAACTCTGGCAGATCCGTGCGAGGGCGCCCTCGTACTGAATAGCATCCAGGTGGACCTGTCCACCACAACGCTCACGTCAGAGGACGGCAGCGCCACCCTCACTGTCACAACGGGAACCCCGACATCACTGACGCTCAACAACACCAAAGGTGCACCTGACTATTCGTTTGACCAGCCGGGAAGCATCGATGGAATTGCACCAGGCGTGTACAACGTAACTGCAACCGATGACAGCGGTTGCGAAAGCAACGCGTTGACCCTTGTGATGACATATGCCCTCTGCTGCGACTGCGGAGTCAGCGACATTGACACCGACGGCATTTGCGATGACGAGGACAACTGCACCGATCGCACAGCTCCCAATTACGACGACCCAAATAATACAGACTGCACCTTAGGTGATGACTAACCTGGTGGTCACCGTCGCATAATGCGCGGTTCAGTATTCTGAACCTCAATTCACAGAAAGCCCTGCCGAGCGCAGGGCTTTTTGTTTCTCCAACTCGGATCTATCAAGCGGTTCAAAACAAGTCGAAACGGACAATTCAGTCTACCAAAATCATTTTTGACCACCGAAAAATTATCGTTCGTCGTAAACTTACATTATTTAGTCTTATATTTGGGGTAATTCATCGACAAAAAGCACACACATGTCGAATCTGACGCGCCGTTCTTTTAAGCAGGTCCACCTCCCATCCCTTCTGGGAATGCTGGTCTTGACTTTGTCTCTTCAACCTGTATTGTCTGGTCAAACCGGTTGCACCGATTCAAACGCGTGTAACTATGATTCAGATGCAGGCTTTACCGCGGGAACAATCAATTACAGCGTTTACTCAAACGGCGGTGGTTGCGCCAACAACGCTTCAGAAATCAACGTGATGACCGACGAAAGCAACGGGTCCACCTCATTGCTCTCAACAGGCCAAGCCAATGCCTCTTTGTGGCTGAACTGGTGGAGTGTTTCGATGCTCAACAACGCGGGGTACTCTACCCCCAGCACCCATTGGAGTTGGAAAATCGAAGGACGTTTCAAAGCCAGTGAAACTGGAACGTACACCTTTTCAATCGAAGGCGACGATGCCGTTGACCTGTTCATGAACGGTTCTTTTGTGGCTGCCCATTATGGTTGCCACGGAATTTCTCCGGCTGGAACGCACACAGGCATCATCGCCCTGACAGCTGGCGAAAGCGTTTCATTTGTGGCCCGAGGACAAGAGAATGGAGGCGGAGAAGGCATGAGGGTGTGGTGGAAATCGCCTTCCAACCAATCGTGGCATCAAGACTGGAACGAAATCGGAATCGAATCAGAGGACACCTCCAACTGCACATATGCCACCACCTGGTACGCAGACGCAGACGGCGATGGCCTCGGTGATGCCAACGACAGTCAATCTGCTTGTTCCCAGCCCTCGGGATACGTCTCCAACAGCAACGACAACTGTGACGACACTTCCGCTTGCAATTACGACGGCACCTCAGGGAGTTCCGATGCAGTATTGCAATCCTTGGCCACGGTCAGTGTCCCCGAATACGACAGCAACGACGATGGATGGAGCTTGGTCGTCTATGAACAGGACGCCGCATCCGGTCATGTGAATGGTGCCTTGCGCTTCCTCGGTTACAGCTTTGGCAGTGCTGGAGACGACAGTTTCAATCTGGGGCCAGACCTCACCGATTATGACGATGAAATCCTCATTGTCAATGGAAGCAACTATTACCTGTTGACCACAAGCGCCCCCTTCTTCGAAAACACCAGCAGCCCCAATCTGGAAATCCTCACGCTAGAAACAAACGATGCCTCCCTGAATACGGCGGTCTCCAACGATGGCGGCGCCAAATTCTGTCGTGCTGCAGTCTATCCGAACGTCAAACCCGGAGACACGTCTTGGGGAATCATTCCAAATGGATCTACGCAACGTGGTTGTGGGTGCAACAGTGGCGGTTGGTCAGGTTACGGCGTATACTATGGTGGAAGCATCGATCAAACCAATTGTGGTGCTCAGGGAGGTCGCTTTGCCGGATACAAATCAAACGGTCAACCCAAAGGGGGAGTTTCTACAGGCCACTCCACCAAGATTTACGTCAGGAATAGTTCAAACAACAACGACTGCACCTACGGCACCACAT
>CACAUH010000121.1 GCA_902535565.1 uncultured Bacteroidota bacterium
TGGGCGGCATGGCCCCTTGTGATTCGGTGCCCCCCACGTGTCCGCCATAGACGATGCTGTCACTGAAGCAGTCATAAATGGCATAGTCGAAGGGAGAATCCAGGGCGGCCCGTTCGAAGGACTCCCGGAGAAGGGCCTCGAGAAGGAAGGGGTGGAGCGTGTCGTTCAGGTTGGCCACGAAGGCGTTGGAGGCCTGTTGGCGCACGGGTTCTACCACCGCACTGTCCCCACGCATCGCCTGAATTAGATCCACGACCTCGGTGAGCGCAATGACGACGCGGTCATTGAATTCTCGCTCCCTAAGGTCGACGGCCTGTCGAAGCCAGATAAGCTGAAGAACCAGCGTGCCGAAGATGGACAGCAGGCCGGTCAGGATGAGAAGTCGGATTCGGCTCCGGGACACACGGCCAATTTACGGGTTCGCCTCGGGCCATTCCGACTCTTTTGGAGCGCGTCACTTTGGGCGGATGTTGTAGTTTCGACGCGTGACGATTCTCGCCTCCATGTCTCCCAGTACACACCACATGGCAAGGTGGATGACTTCGGTCCTCCTTTGTGCCGCATACTCCACGGTTTTGGCCCAAACGGCTGTCGAGGTTGGTGGTTTGTATCAGGGCGAGAATCTGTTGGTCGTCAATGAGACCAATCCTGACGGCGTGGGCTTTTGTTGTTACGAGGTGAGGGTCAATGGCCAAGTGACGGCCGACCAAGTGAACTCTCATGCATTTGAAATCGACCTACGGAGCCACGGGATCGCCCTTGGAAAGGGGGTTGCCATCCGGTTGCTTCACCGTCCTGGTTGTGCCCCGAGAATTCTCAATCCCGAGGTCATCACCCCTTCCCCTGGGTTCGAGCTTGTCGAATTCGAAGCCAATCCCAATGGCGAGGTGTTTTGGGTGACCTCTGAGGAGCGGGGAAGAATGCCCTACGTCTTGCAGCAATTCAAGTGGGGGAAATGGGTGGATCTGGTCCGCATCGATGGACTTGGGGGGCCAGGCCAACGACATTATCACGCTCAGTTCAAGCCGGTCCGAGGAGAGAATGTTTTGCGATTGACTCACCTTGGTCCCGATGGCGCCTTGGAGATCAAAGGAGAGGCCCGATTCACTTCTGATGCCCCCTCGGTAACGTTCGATTACGATCACAAAACCCAGACAATTACATTCAGCGAAGAGACCCAATACGAGGTGGTCAATGCATTCGGCACAGTTGTGTTGCAGGGCCATGGCGCGGACGTCATCCTTCGCTATCTTGCACGCGGCGAGTACTTCGTCAATTGCGGCGCGCGGTCTGACACCTTCAAGAAGCGCTGATCAACAGTCTGCGCAGCCGACCAAACTTTCAAGTCCACAGCGATATGCCCACTTCTCCCGCTACGACGGCCTTTGATGGCTTGACTTACAACAGCCGACGCCCAGACATTATCATTCCTGAATATGGAAGGGTTGTCCACGAGATGGTGGCCCATTGCATTGGAATCGAAGAACGGGAAGAGCGCAACAAATGCGCTGCTGCCATTGTGAGTGTCATGCGCACTCTCGTGCCAGGGTCAAAGGAAATGACCGACCACGAGGAGAAACTTTGGGGACATCTCTACGTCATGGCCGATTGGAAATTGGACGTCGACGGTCCATTTCCACCACCTGCGCGGCCAGAGGAAGACCCCGGCCCTGAGAAGCTGGCTTACACCCAAATCGGGAAGCGGCCATCTTTTTATGGCCGAATCGTGGAGGACCTCATTGCCAAGGCCATTGAGATGCCGGAAGGGGAGGAGCGCGCTGCGTTGTCCATGATGATTGCCAACCTGTTAAAGCGGCAATACCTCACATGGAATAAGGGCGCTGTTGAAGACGCATTGATTCGTGCCCAACTGCGTGAAATGTCAGGCGGAGCCTTGGATGTGCCGGCGGAAAAGGAGTTGGTTTCTTCGAGTGAGATTCTGAAAAGCAAGCGGAAGACCTCAAACAATTTCCGCAACCGAGGCAAGCGAAAGCGCTGATTTCCGGTCCGTTCGACCGCATGGCTGGGCCTCCCCGAACTGTTGTCGAAAACAACGTCTTCTCTTGGTTACAGGGACCCTCCCCTGCACCACCTTGGGGGCCAAACCTCTGACCTAGCCATGGGCACTTTTGTCATCGAAGGAGGGCGTCCCCTCAATGGATCTATTACACCACAGGGCGCGAAGAACGAGGCACTGCAAGTGGTGTGCGCCGTGCTTCTGACCTCCGAACCCGTCACGATTTCAAACCTTCCGGACATCGTC
>CACAUH010000122.1 GCA_902535565.1 uncultured Bacteroidota bacterium
TGTCGCAGGAGGAGCGCATAATAAAGTCGACATAACCCTGCATGTATGCTAGGTCCTCAATTCCATTGTGCTCAATGCTTCCCATGATTGTATATGGTCCATCTGACCAGTGTGGGTAAAGCAGATAGTCATCTGTAGCTGGATCACCACCGGCGAGAGAGACGTTTGCTGCCAGTGTGGTATTGAGGGCATCATTGAACAGATAGTACTTCGAGGGACCGCCCCAGGGCTCTGGAGCTTGGTGCTCCAACTGGAAGCTGAGGTTGATGCCCTCTGTCATGAGTTGAGTGATGTTGACGGATTCAAGGCCTGAATTTCCTTCGTGGGTCAAAGTGAGATTTGGATTCTCGATGGCAACCGAGCTAGGTTGGACAATCGTATTCTCTGCACGGGTCGATGCGTCAGGCTCGGTGACGATGGGGCACATCCCATCTGCAATGAACAATTCTGTCTCTTGAGTCGCCTGTGCAATCGACTGTAGGTCCGATTCGGAGAAACCATCATTCGTGAATTCTTGGTTGAATTCCTCCCAGACCTCGTTTCTCCAGCCAGAGGCCACTGCTTCTTCGATGGCACCCGCTGCGGAAATTCCAGCGACAGCACCGAGGAGCGTTAATCCTAAACCTACACCCGCGCCCATTGTAGCTCCTGTGATGACGGCAGCTCCAATTGCAAACGTTGCGGCGACTTCGTCGGTCCGGTTTTGGCCTGTAGCAATTGTAACCACATCATTTGCATAGGTTTGATTGTCATAAGCATGGAAAGCACTGCCCTGGGAGGTGCTCATTTGTATGGCGTCGACATTGAGAGTCGAGTTCCACACAGGTGTACTCATCGAAGCGCACTCTGCGATTGGACCTGTGAGGTTATAAGCGGTGGGAAGTAATGCGGCATACCATTCTGAATATTCACTGGGTTGCGCCCTAATGTGCGGGCATGATGACGCTGACCCGAGGTTGAGGAACATTGGGCCATTGAGTCCCTTTCCAGGAACCACACAAACCAAGAAGAAGTCCTGTTCGTCATTATCGCTGAGGTGATAGGTGTAGTTTACAGAAGAGGCTGTGCCTTCAGTGTTCCTCCGTGTTTCGGTAATGACGGTCTCTTCTCCATAATTTGCGATGAAGCCAGCGCCTCCGATCAAAAGCCCACCTCCACTGGACCCACTCCATACCCCAGACAGGGCTTTGGTGTTGGACACCTCCGTGATGTTGGTCTTTGTCAAGGTGTTGGTGTAAGAGGCTCCTCCACCGGAGAAGTTCAAGAAGAACGGTTCGAAATCGGCATCGTCCCAGATGCTTTGATCGGAATTCAACTCATCATTTTGAAGATTCCCGTTTTCATCTGCGATTTCTGAGAAGTCGTCAATGCTCCAGTTGTTTACTTCTGAGGCTGATGTTTCGAGGTCTTCAATCCAGGTGGACAATTGGGAAGGGTCGCTGAACTGCTGTTCAACATTGTCCATGATGTATTTCCGGGCATTCAGTTTTTCAAACTCGTTTTGTGCGAGCATCGTTATCCAAGCTGCAATCTGGTTGTTGTAATAGCGAACCGAATCCAGTTGGATTTCTGTGATGGTGCTTCCATCTTCTGGCTGGGCAGCAGCCAGTTGGCTCGAGGTCACTGAAAACTGATATCCCGGCCCCACACGGTCATCGCCACTGGTTGCTTCGGCTCGAAGCCGCTCGATGAAGTCGGGATCGAACCCAGCGGTGCCGGCCGTGATGCTGTTGCCCATGTTGGTCATGACGCTTCCATCCACATCACTGAAGATTTGAGCATTGATTTGATAGCCTTTTTGCAATGTGCTGGCCGTATTCGGGTAGGTTGGGTTGTCTGCGTGCCTCGAAACCTCCCACAAACACTAGGGAACTGGACCTTGACCTCTGAAATTAATGGCGCCTACATCGTTTCGAACGTCAAGTACAAAGGAGCAAGCAACCTTTATGACATCGAGGCCAACAAGTCAACCGACGGATACGCACACACCTTCCAGCCAGGGATGCAAGTCGCACTGATAGGAGACGTCATGTTGGCTTCAGAAAACCGCGATTTCACTGATGTCAGTGCCTTTGATGTGGACATTGATGTTGTGTACCAAGCAATACAAGAAGGTGCTACTGATTAC
>CACAUH010000123.1 GCA_902535565.1 uncultured Bacteroidota bacterium
ACCCTCGTTTCGATACAAGGTGTTGGGGGCAAGTCGACTGCCCACATAGACATCGAGGTCGCCGTCAAGATCGAAATCCGCCACCGATGCCGTGTGGTTGAGATAGTTGCCCCCCAATCCCGCTTGAATGCTGTGGTCAGTGAATTGTGCTGACTGTCCAGCCGAATCCAAGCTCGCGGCTGATGTCAACTTGGATGGCTGGCTGGATTTGTATGTGGTCAATATGAACGAACCCAATGAATTTTGGATGTCAGATGGGGAGGGGGGCTATGTCGATGGCTATTTCGCTTCTGGTGCCCTCGACAACTTGATTGGAATGGGCGCCTTGTTTCTGGACATCGAGAATGATGGGGACCTTGATCTCTATCTGACTCACGACGGAAACCAAGCCAACAAGCTCTACATCAACAACGGCACAGGCGTGTATTCGGAAGAGGGGACGATATGGGGCCTCGCCGAGGATGCGAATGCCGAGTCCAGGACCAGGAAAGGGATGGCGCCCGAGGAGCTTGGCATCGATGCCCATTTCGCGTCCCACGCGACGCACCTCATCCTTGAACAGCATGCGCAGCGGCTCGACCACTTGCAGTTTCATGTAATCGGGCAAGCCGCCCACGTTGTGGTGACTCTTGATGGTGGCACTCGGTCCGCCCGTGGCCGACACGCTCTCGATGACGTCCGGATAAATCGTCCCCTGACCGAGCCACTTCACATCCTCCAACAATCCGCTCTCATGGTCGAATACGTCGATGAAGGTGGCCCCAATGGCCTTGCGCTTGCCCTCTGGATCGGAGACGCCAGCCAGAGCGGCATAGAACTGGTCGGCAGCCCGGACCCCCTTGACACTGAGCCCCATGCCTTCATACCCCTCGAGAACCTCTTCAAATTCATGCTTTCGAAGCAACCCATTGTCCACGAAGATGCAATGGAGCCGGTCTCCGATGGCCCGATGGAGCAGCATGGCCGCCACACTCGAATCAACCCCACCGCTGAGTCCCAATACCACGCGTTCATCGCCCAATTTCTCCTTCAAGTCTGCAACCGTGGTGTCGACAAAATGGGCGGGTGTCCAATCTGCAGAACAGCCACAAATGGAATGGACAAAATTCCGCAGAAGGATCAACCCCTCTTCGCTGTGATAGACCTCCGGATGGAATTGAATACCCCAAGTCGGCTCTTCATCCAAGGCAAATCCGGCGTACTTCACATCTTCAGTGCTGCACGTGATTTGAGCGCGTGCACCTGCGTTTTGTATGGTGTCGCCGTGACTCATCCAAACCGCTTTGCCTTCGGTCATTCCAGAAAACAGGGGATTCCCCGTGTCGATAAAGGCCAAATGGGCCCGACCATACTCCCTGCTGTCACTGGCACCGACTTCGCCTCCTCCATTTTGTGCGAGCCACTGGGCACCAAAGCAGACACCAAGAACAGGCCACTTTCCGCGAACCCCATTCAAATCGGGAACAGGTGCCTCAGCGTCCCTAACGCTGAACGGACTGCCTGAGAGGATTACGCCTTTCCATTGGCGGCCTTGCGGATCGTCCTCTGGTGCCGTTTCAAGAAGGGTCCGCCAATCGCCATTCCAGGGCTTGATTTCCGCAAAGGTGTTCAACTCTCGAACCCGCCTTGCGATAAGCTGCGTGTATTGGGAGCCGAAGTCAAGAATGAGTATGCTGTCCATGGTGTGCCCTGTGAAGGGATGAAATTACGTGGCATCGTTTGCCCACCAAGGTGAACGGAAGCCCGTTAAAGGTGTTGTTTTGCACCAATGATGAACCAGTCCGACCACATTCTCCCCGAAGGCCCCTCTACCCTACCGCTTCTTCCCGGCCTGCGCAACCGGAACCTCATCCTCGCCAGCGCCTCACCGAGGAGAAAGCAACTGCTTTCGCTCTTGGGTATTCCTTTCGAAGTTCGGCCCATTGGCGTTGACGAGGTCTATCCGGATGACTTGACTGGCCCAGCCATCCCAAGGTTCCTGAGTGAGCTCAAAGCCAAAGCCGCCATTGAAACCCTGGGGCCACAGGACATCATCATCACAAGCGACACCGTGGTTCAACTCAATGGAGAAACCCTCGAG
>CACAUH010000124.1 GCA_902535565.1 uncultured Bacteroidota bacterium
TTGACTTCCGTTTTAGGAGGTTGATTCACTGCTTCTTCTTGTTGGTGTTGACGGGGTGTGCTGTGGTGATGGATGCGCAGGATTCTCTTGTGGTGGGCTCTCCGTTTAAATCTGGCGCGCCTATGGTCAAAGGGGTCGGAAGCAACGTTGGTTTCACAGGGTTTTATCGGTTCCTCGGTTTTGTCAGGGACCAGCGGCAAACCTTTCCCAACAACAGTGGGAAGACCACGGCAATTCTCGCTGGAGATTCCTACAGGGAGCCCATGTTGCTTTTGCGGATGAACGGCAGGAACAAAGAGGGCATCGGATTCGGGGCGGACTTCATGATCAACAGTGTCTATAAGGGGCCAGATCCACAATTCACTCAGTCCCTTACCCTTGAATTGGGGCTAAACCTTCGGACTTCCTTTAAGACTGACTTCGGTGAGTTCACCGTGCGGTCCGGGGGCGTGTCATGGTATCGGCAGAGCCGCCTGACCGTATGGGGAAATCGGGCCTTCAATCGATTCAGCCTTTATGAGCGCCGTCCCCAAACTCCCCTAAGTCCAACCCCTGTTGGCCGTTATTCCTCTTATTACAGCAATGGCTTGCTCGATGAAGGTGCGCGCTATGGTGCGAGGGCATTTCAGGGAATTTTCATTCAAGGAACCCGTCTCCCTGGGAATTTTTCGGTGAAGGGGGTTTTGGGAAAAAGTAATTTTAATCGCTCCTTCCTCACAGAAAGTGACAATTACACAGGGTGTTTTCAATTGCGGCACAACTTCAGTGACTCATTGTGGATCGCATACAACCTTTTGGTGTCTCACGCCGATTTGGATTCACTGACGGATGAGAGCCGTCGATACTCCATTCACACGATGGAAGTGCAGCGGAAGACAGACCGATGGACGATGCAACTGGAAGCGGGACTGGGCACCTACATGGGGCCGGAATATGAGTTGGGTGCTGGCGAGGCCATCGTATTCAACCTGAAGCCAACCAAGGCCAACCGCGTGCCGCTTCACGTTCAGGCGTACCGCATTTCGCCTCAGTTTGTGAATGTGACGGGAAACTTCTTGAACACCACGGTTCTGGAGATCTTCCCCAGTGTGGCCGGTGTTGGCCAGACGGTTCGAACCCCATACCGCAGCCCCATGACGGGATTGGGCGCACCGGTTAACAACCGCCAGGGCATTTCGGTCAATGCCGATGTGGAGGTTGGGCGACTTAAGTTGAATGGCGGTCTGGGTGTATTCGCTGAGATTGACACATCAAGGGCTGGGGTGTCCTACGTGCATCAGGTCAACGGCCAGACCCTTTCGAGAATTTACCTGTTTGCACAGAATTGGGGGCCCTACAATGCATTGAACTCTATGTATCGGGGTGTCTTCGAGGATGTAGACATCCTCGATACTGCTGCCACGGGCATGGCGGGATTCAAAAAGGCTTTCACCACGGCAGAATTGCAGGCCAAATACAAGACGCGCTTGGGAGAACGCGAGGTATACCTCTTCTCCCTCTCTCGTCTCAATTCCTGTCAGCGGTCGGTGAGCGCGCTGCCTGTGCTGGGACCCGATGCGCTCATTAGTCAATTCAGCCAAGAATTGGATGCCAGCGTGTCCATTTCAGATGATGCTGTTTTGGTCTTGAGTTACGGAATCGAGCGGGTCATTGGAAACGAAGACACGAATTTTGGTGACGCTGAAGAGGCCAGCCCGACCAGTGTGTTTTTTCAATGGTTGGGCGCTGAATCCCTCTACCGCTTCAATGCCAACCGCAACCAGCGAAACCGGATGCTCGGCTTCGGACTCGATTACCGGGTCGGGGAGAGGGCTATGTTGTTCTTAAGGCACAGCCGATACCGCTACTTTGACCCGAACTTCATCGGAAACCACCTCTCGGGGTCGGAGACCATGCTGGAGCTGAAAATGATGTTTTGATGATGCGCCTGAATTTCACCTTGTCCCTGTTGTTCATGGGTTCGTGTTTTTCCAGTGTTTGGGCCCAGTCCACTGAGACAGTGTGGTTCGATGGGATGTCCAGGTCCTTCTTTTCGAGGGATGCACTTGGAAGGGCCGATGACCCAGACAC
>CACAUH010000125.1 GCA_902535565.1 uncultured Bacteroidota bacterium
TGCGGCGCCTTCCGCCGATTCAATCCCACCAGTGGATTTTGGCCTTCCACCTATGTGGTGCGCGGAGACACGTTGGAAGAACGCGTAGCCTCCTCCGATCTCAGCCGATCAGGCTGGTGTCCTGGCGATCAAGTCGACCCAATGGCCCTAAACCTCGGCAGCCTGGAGGCTGGCGACCACACACTTGAGATCTCCATACCTGGCGCCCAAAACTGGACAGACACCGCGTTCAACTTCTGGAATGTCGCCGCAACGCTGCATTGGCAATGAGTTGAATTTCAACAACCATCGCCAAAATTCGTCCCGGCTTCACTTGCGAAGTGACAAACTCCTTTCCAAGACCGGGATACGGTATTGTTCGTCACCGAATCTATTCATTTACACCAGTCAAGAAATATGCCTTCGACAGGAAAGGACATCAATCGCTCTCTGCTAAACATGCGTTTCCTAACTGACTGAGGAGATCCAACAAATCTGTCACTGTCACTTCACCGTCGCCGTTGATATCGGAGGGACAACTGTCAGCTCCTACGCACATCCCCAGATTTTCATCCCAAACCGTATTCGGACCACACAGATTCTCCGAAGTGGCGACACAAATACCACTTGCTTCATCCCATGTTGTATTTGGACCGCACAAATCTGGGCCTCCCGTGGAACCAAATTCACAGGACCCATCATCGTGGGTTGCAGCTGAGTCATAATTAGTCGCTGTCACATAAGTACACCCTGAGATTTCGTCATCATCGCACACGCCGTCGTTGTCAGCATCATTGTCTTCAACCACACCAGATCCGTCCGTGGCACCGGAACACGTATCGCATCCAGTCGCGTACTCACAAATGGAATTGTCGGTGTCAGTCGTTGGGTCATCGTCGTAGTTGCATGCGGAGGCATCAGTACACCCCGTGATTTCATCATCATCGCAGACGCCATCGTTGTCAGCATCATTGTCTTCGACCGTGCCAGATCCGTCCGTGGCACCGGAGCACGTTTCGCATCCAGTTGCGTACTCACACAACGAGTTGTCGGTGTCTAGTGCTGGGTCTTCATTGTAATTGCATGCAGAGGCATCGGTACACCCATAACCGAGACACGTAATCACTCCATAGAAAGCCCTCGAGACCGAAGCGTCTGATTGAAAGGAAATAATGGAACCGGGTCCCAAAACCACAGGGACGAAATTTTCAAAGCTACCAGAGTATTCAATACCATCAATCGTCACATAATCATAATTAAATCCGGAAGGAGAAGGCCACTCGGTGCTTCCGTACAAGGTAACCATCAGTGGAAATGTAGACTCGGGGTCAATCGAAATAGCCCAATCGCTGCTATTTGAATAATTACTAGGGTATTCTTCGCTGAAAGTAATTGAGGACTCTCCTTGGTCTGAGATGTCCAAGGGCACATCAGAAGAAATCACGGAGACGAATATTTCGCAATCAAAAGACTCATCTTCATCACACACCCCATCACCGTCTAAATCGGCCACACAATCTCCGCCGCAGACACCGAGTGCGTCGAGTTGATTTCCATTGCAGTCACAGTCCCCAACCGGGATGCCTCCGCACCCGCATTCATAAATCTCACCAGGTCCATTGCATATTCCACAGTCATCATACTCTCCAACACATTCTGCGACACAATCTCCAAAAGTTGCTGTCGCCAACGATCCCGAACTCAAGGTAAATGAAGAGGCCTCGCCTTCTCCATCGCCAGGGGTTAAGATGAGCGAATTGCCATTCCAACCATCACCATCAACATCCTGCATCACAATGGAATAGCATGAGTCTGTATCGAGACAAACGGAGCCAGTATATGGTGCACCACCAGAGGTCACTAACTCTCCGTCTTGATTTTGAATCAACCAAGCAGCCTCTTCTGGAGAAGAACCTCCACCACATTCTATTTGGTAAACTTCATGTTCATTCGGACAACCATATTCGCAAGTGCCCCCATTGGCAGGCGGATATATACATGAGTTGTCATCGATTCCAGCATCGGCGTTATGGTTACAGGCGTACGGATCAGTGCAACCGACCACACAATTGCCAA